>JBGKDM010000040.1:0-21649 GCA_042954165.1 Synechococcus sp. | reverse complement strand
CGGTTCGCTGTGCTGGGTCGGTGTCAACACGGCGCTTCCCAATCGCTTGATCCGATCAGCCATCGAAGCCGGATGCCTGACCACGGAACTCGGGCCGATCGCCTCCATCCGCGCTGAGGTGCCCTACGGCAGGAACAAACGCAGCCGCATCGACCTGCTGCTCCAACCCTCGGACGGTGCCGAGGATCCTCGTTCGATCTATGTGGAGGTCAAAAACACCACGTGGACCGAGGGCTCATTGGCGCTGTTTCCCGATACGGTCACCGAACGGGGGCAGAAGCACCTGCAGGAACTGATGGATGTCGTGCCAGAGGCCAGAGCAGTGCTGGTGCCCTGCCTGAGCCGACCGGATGTGACGGCGTTTGCACCTGGCGACAGCGCTGATCCTCGTTATGGAGAGCTGTTTCGTCAGGCCCTGGATGCCGGCGTCGAGGTGCTGCCCTGCAGCTTCACGTTTCAGGCTGACCAGGTGAGCTGGACAGGCCTGCGCACCGTGAAACGAAGTCAGTGAACCCATCAGCGAATCAACAAGCCCTTAACAAAACGAATCAGAAACGCGCTCCCCTGATCGCCGTTTTTGTAGCAAGCGCAACATGGAAAAGGTGCTCTGACGAGCACTTTGGATTGCGGCAGTGGGATTCCCACTGATTTGCAGCCCTGCTTTTCGTTTATGACAACTGCTCTGCACCCGCCATCCAGGCGGAGCAAGCGGCTTCAGGAAGCAAGTCTTCTTGAAGGTCCGATGCTTCTCCTCCGCAGCATTCGCGGATTCAGTTCCGACCGCTCACGCCTCTGGCTCGCCACTGTTCCTGTGGCGCTGTTCGGCCTCGGCATCTTCAACCTTTCGGCTCGTGCAGCCGAGATGCCTGAGCTGAACGCTGCCTTTCTGGCCAACAACCTCTGGTTGCTGGTGGCAACCATCCTGGTGATCTTCATGAACGCCGGCTTCGCGATGGTCGAAGCAGGTATGTGTCGTCAGAAGAACGCCGTCAACATTCTTGCCAAGAACCTGTTTGTGTTCGCCCTTGCGGTGACCGCGTACTGGTTCTGCGGCTACGCGCTGATGTATGGGGATCCGGTCGTCACCGGCTGGCTGTACTTCAACCAGCTCTTCTTCGACCCCAGTGTCACGCCTGAGCTGATTGCTGAAGGCGGTCTGGTTCCGTCCGTTGATTTCCTCTTCCAGGCTGCGTTCGCAGGCACAGCTGCCACGATCGTGTCCGGACTGGTGGCCGAACGCGTCAAGTTCGGTGAGTTCGTGATCTTCGCTCTGGTTCTCACAGCGGTGATCTACCCGATCTCCGGCTCCTGGCAGTGGAACGGTGGCTGGCTCTCCGAGCTTGGCTTCATCGATTTCGCCGGCTCTTCCATCGTTCACTCCGTTGGCGCATGGGCAGGTCTGGTCGGCGCCATGCTTCTCGGACCACGCATCGGCAAGTTCATTGACGGGAAGCCCCAGGCGATTCCCGGCCACAACATGGCCATCGCCACCCTGGGCGCCCTGGTGCTCTGGATCGGCTGGTACGGCTTCAACCCCGGCTCCGAGCTGGCCATGGATCAGTACGTGGCCTACGTGGCAGTGACCACCACCCTTGCAGCAGCAGGCGGTGCCATCGGCGCCACCGTGATTTCGACAATCACCTCCGGCAAACCCGACCTGACCATGATCATCAACGGCATCCTTGCCGGTCTGGTGAGCATCACCGCAGGTTGCGGCAACATGACCATGGCAGGCTCCTGGGTTGCTGGCCTGATCGGCGGCATCATCGTGGTCTTCTCCGTTGCAGCGCTCGATGCCGCCGGCATCGATGATCCTGTCGGCGCTTTCTCCGTGCACGGCGTGTGCGGCGTCTGGGGAACCCTCGTGATCGGCCTCTGGGGCGTTGAAGGCATGGATGCTGGCGCTGCTGGTATCGGCCTCTTCAACGGCGGCGGCATCTCCCAGCTCGGCATTCAGGCCGTCGGTTGCGGTGCCTATGCCCTTTGGACCCTGATCACCTGCTGGATCGCCTGGTCGATCATCGGCGCTCTCTTCGGTGGCATCCGCGTCACCGAAAGTGAGGAGATCGAAGGTCTCGACATCGGTGAGCACGGCATGGAGGCTTACCCCGATTTCGCAACGACCAACAGCTGATCCATTCACTCAGCTGATTCGTCGCTGAATCCAAAGCCCCTCAGCCCGGCCCCATGGCCGGGCTTTTTTGTTCCAAACCTGAACGCCCCTCCCCCCTGCGGCATCGTCAGGCCGGAGGTGGGGCCCATAGAGTCGTCCCACTGCCACGCCGGACATGGATACCCACGCATTCAAGCGTTCCCTGCACCATTCCGATCGCTACAACCGTCGCGGCTTCGGTCGGGCCGATGAAGTGGCAGGAAGCCTGGAGCAGGCCTATCAGAGCAGCCTGATCGGCTCCATCCGCGACAACGACTACCGGCTCAGTCACGGCCGGCTCAACGTCCGCCTGGCCGAAGCCTTCGGCTTCTGCTGGGGGGTGGAACGGGCTGTGGCCATGGCCTACGAAACCCGCAAGCACTATCCCGAGGAACGGATCTGGATCACCAATGAGATCATCCACAACCCCTCGGTGAACGATCACCTCCGGGAGATGAATGTCGAATTCATCGATGTCGACGAGGGTGTGAAGGATTTCTCCGGTGTGGCATCAGGAGACGTTGTGATTCTTCCCGCTTTCGGAGCGACCGTGCAGGAAATGCAGCTCCTCAACGAACGGGGATGTCACATCGTTGACACCACCTGTCCCTGGGTGTCCAAGGTGTGGAACACGGTTGAGAAGCACAAGAAGCACACCTTCACCTCGATCATCCACGGCAAGGTCAAGCATGAGGAGACCTTGGCCACAAGCTCCTTCGCAGGCACCTATCTGGTTGTTCTCGACCTCAAGGAGGCCCAGATGGTGGCCGACTACATCCTCGGCAAAGGCGATCGCGACGCCTTCATGGCGAAATTCGTGAATGCCTGTTCCAGGGGGTTCGATCCTGATCGGGATCTGCAGCGCCTCGGCGTCGCCAACCAAACGACCATGCTGAAAAGCGAGACCGAGGAAATCGGGCGACTCTTCGAACGCACGATGTTGAGCAAATACGGTCCGACGGCCATCAATGAGCACTTCCTGGCCTTCAACACCATCTGCGATGCCACCCAGGAGCGTCAGGACGCCATGTTCTCCCTGGTGGATGAACCCCTCGACCTCATGGTTGTGATCGGCGGCTACAACTCGTCCAACACAACGCACCTGCAGGAGATTGCCGTCAGCCGAGGCATCCGCTCATTCCACATCGACACACCGGAACGGATCAGCGCCGACAACAGCATCGAACACAAGCCACTGGGTCAGGAACTGATCCGGGAGATGAATTTCCTGCCCGCGGGCCCCGTCACTGTGGGGATCACCTCCGGGGCCTCCACCCCGGACCGAGCGGTTGAACAGGTGATTCAGAGATTGATCAGTTTGAGCGAAGGCTGAGCCCCAGCCCCTTTACATTGGTTGATATGCGGGGGCCGTCCCCGGAGAGGGACCTCCATTCGTGCTGCTCTTGACGCGTCATTCAGCTGAAACTCTGCGGGCGAGCAACGATCCTCAGATCCGCTGCTACAGCAGCCATTTCAGCGATCGCATGGAGATGCTTGCCTCCACGGAAACCGTTGGGGCTTATCTCGATCGTCACGATGGTTGGTTTCAGCGCTGTGCCAAACCGATGGACGTGGAAGTGCTCGACCCCCAGGCGTATGCCCTTCGTCTTGGGCGTTTCGGGAATTTCGGCTTCGAAGTGGAGCCGACCATCGGGCTGCGTCTGCTGCCGGAGCAGAACGGCACCTATGCCATTCGCACCGTTGAGCTTCCTGATGGCAACGATGGACTGAACAGCCTCTACGACATCGATTTCCAGGCGTCGTTGCGCCTCGAGGACAGCCTCACCCACCTGCCGGAATCTCCAGAGTCGGTGACATCAACGAATGTCAGCTGGAACCTGGATCTGTCCGTCTGGATCAAGCTGCCGAGAGTGATCACGATGTTGCCTGAGGGACTTGTGCAGTCCAGTGGCGATCATCTGCTCCGCCAGATCGTGCGCCAGATCTCACGCCGCCTCACCTGGAAGGTGCAGGAAGACTTTCATGCCACCCATGGCCTGAGGTGCCCGCCACGAAAAAGAGCGGCGTTCTGAACGAACACCGCCCAAGGGAACCAGCTCGCAATCGCGATTCTGAATGTCAGATGCTGGAGTGCAACGGAACGAACCGTTCAGCGACTGGTCCAGATCTTGTTGACGATTTCCATGCCACTGACGGCTTGCCAGAGGAACAGGGTCAACATCCCCATGTTCAGCCCCACATGCGCTTTACGGGCGATCAGATTTCCTTGCTGCATCAACGGGGAAAGGGAAGCAGCGGCGGCAATCATCCCCGTCATCGCCAGACCGACCAACAGGTGAGGACCAACAAACAACTTGCCGTTGTTGAGGTAGGTCACGGCCATCCCGCCAAGCGTGCCAAACACCATCACCGCCAGCAACGCACTGCCCCAGAGGTAATGGCGCTGGGCAAATTTTCCGGGGATCAGGGCCTTGCGTTGCTCTGGCGTCCCCGTGCGGACTTTCTTGGCCTTGATCCCGAGGAACATGGCGTAACCACCCGCGGCCAGCAACAGCCACATCATCAATGGGTGGAGAAAGTTGAGGCTGAAGGGAAGGGTGGCCAGCATCGTGATCGAGTCGCGTGGGTGGAGGTTAAAGCTGCGCCGCCACCCTCCGCCGTTCAGACCGCTGATCAGTGAAGAAAGTGACGTCGACCGGTGAGAAGCATCGCCAGACCGAGCTCATCGCAGGCCTTGATGGAGTCAGCGTCACGCATGCTGCCTCCGGGATGGATCACGGCCGTGATTCCCTGACTCGCAGCCAGACGCACGGTGTCGTCGAAGGGAAAGAAACCATCACTCGCCAGCACAGCACCCTTGACCTGGTCTCCGGCGGCCTCCAGGGCGATGCGGGCGGAACCGACACGATTCATCTGGCCCGCACCGACGCCAAGGCTCTGGCCTGACTTGGCCACGACAATCGCGTTGGACCGCACATGGCGGACCAGCTGCCAGGCGAACTGAAGATCGGCGCGTTCCTGATCGGTGGGGGGGCGCTGGGTTGCCACCGTCCAGGTCGAGGCATCGATGGGTTCGTCATCGAGGTCCTGAACAAGAACGCCGCCGAGGATGCTGCGAACGTGGTGACGACCTGCAGCGTCGATCGCCTCGGGCGCGAGCTGCAGAAGTCGCAGATTGGCTTTTGCAGCCAAAAGGTCACGTGCTTCGGATGTGAAGCCCGGCGCCACCACGCACTCCAGGAACAAGCTCTTCAGTTCACTCGCTGCTGCCGCATCAACCACCCCGTTGATGGCGACAATTCCACCGAAGGCACTGACGCGGTCGGCGTCAAGAGCCCGCGTCAATGCATGGGCGACCCCATCACCGACGGCCACGCCACAGGGGTTGGTGTGCTTGACCACGACAGCGGCGGGCTGCTGCGCCTGGTGCTGACCTGTGGTCCCAAAACCGAATTCCCGCACCGTGGCAAGCGCCGCCTCGAGGTCCAGCAGGTTGTTGGTGCTCAGCTCCTTGCCCTGCAGTTGCTCGGCACCCCCCCAACCCTGTTTCGGCTGGCTGTACCAGCGGGCCTGCTGATGTGGATTCTCGCCGTAGCGAAGGGTCTGCCTGAGAGGAACGGCATCCAGCCATGGCGCCGCATCGCTCTCCACCTGCGCAGTCATCCAGTTGCTGATGGCGGTGTCGTAGGCGGCGGTGTGCTGGAAGGCCTGCAGAGCGAGCTGACGTCGCAGGGCGGCCGGAACACTCCCGCCGGAGGCCTGGAGCGCAGCGAGAACGGCGTCGTACTGATCCGGGCTGGTCAGAACCGCCACATCGGCATGGTTCTTGGCGGCCGCACGCACCATGGCGGGTCCGCCGATATCAATGTTTTCGATCGCCTGGTCCCAGGTGACATCGGCACGGGCGACCGTCTCCCGGAACGGATAGAGATTCACCACCACCAGATCGATCAGGGGGATCTGCTGATGGTCAAGGTCGGCGCGATGACTGGCATCGTCTCGCCGGGCCAGGATTCCACCGTGAACGCGAGGGTGGAGCGTCTTGACCCGACCGCCGAGGATTTCGGGGGCTCCGGTGTGCTCAGCCACCTTGGTCACGGGCAGTCCTGCCTCCTGAAGCACCTTGGCCGTGCCACCGCTGGACAGCAGCTGATAGCCGTGCTGACGATGCAGGGCCTCTGCCAACGCCACCACACCGGTCTTATCGGAAACGCTCAGCAGGGCGAACGGTGCCATGAAATCAGAGCTAGATCAGTCCTGAGCCAACCTACGCAGCAACGCTGCCGCCTCCCAAGACCGATGGAGAACCAGGACCTGCTTCGCCTCGCGACAAAGCGCGAGGCCAACACCCGTCTGGTGCTGCTGCATGGCTGGGGCGCTGATGCCGACGATCTGCTGATGCTGGGCCAAACCCTGGCTGAAGGTTGCAGGGTATCCCTGGATCTGGTGGCACTGGCCGCGCCCGAACCCCATCCACAGGGAAGCGGGCGCCAGTGGTATGGCCTCTTCCCTCCTGCCTGGGATGCGGTGCCTGCTGCCAAGGCAGCCTTGCGTCAGCGCCTGATCGCACTGTCTGAGCACAGCATTCCTCTGCAATCAACCGTGGTGCTGGGGTTTTCCCAGGGAGCAGCCATGGCACTGGATGCAGGATGTGAGCTTCCCCTCGCTGGGGTGGTTGCCTGCAGTGGCTATCCGCACCCCGACTGGACCCCACCAATGGAGCGACCGCCTGTACTCCTGCTCCATGGCCGGAGTGATGAGGTCGTGCCATGCCAAGCCTCAGAGGAGCTCCAACGACGGCTGAGTCCATCAGAGGCCCACTGCCGCCTGAAGACCTTCGACGGAGGCCACACCGTTCCCGAGACCCTCTTTCCCGTGATCAACGAAGCCCTCGAGTCCTGGCTGCAAGGAGCCGGAACTCGAGGGCCGAGCTGAACGTTGCCGGGCGGATCAGACGAAGGCGTATTCGTACTCTTCCATTTCTTCCCAGTCGTCCGAGGCGAGCTCCAGCCCCTCAAACATCACGTCTTCGCCAACCTTGTCGACAATGGCGCGCAGTGAGGGGAAAAGAAAATGGTTCTCCTCGGCGTACTGAGCACTGAACAGGCCCTTCTCACCCCAGAAGAAATGATCCGTGGTGTGCTCGTTGCGGCGCACGCGGAGCAGGGCTGGGGGAGTGATCGAACCTTCGGCGATGTAGCGACGCGCTGCGGTGACAGGCTTGTGTTCACCGGTTTCCAGGTGAAAGGTGGGCACATGGGCCAGGACACGCTGTCCCGCCAGGCGGCGACGGCTGATGCGCTTGCGCTTTTTTGACATAAAAGATTGAGACGCCCTGGAAGGACGACACTGAGAGGGCAAAAGGGACGAAGTCCTGACCTCAGCAGCAAGAGCGGCTGACGGAGCTGACAAAACAAAACTCCGCAGGGCGCCCGCATCAGGTCAGCCGACCAAAGCCGGCGGAAGCAGAGGCGAAATACGTTCAACCCCTGCTGTAACCTGGCTTGCGAGGTAAATGCAACCAGGATTCAGGCTGATGCCGGTGATCAACCGCCGTGGGGCGGTCTGCTGCCGGTCGATCATCTGATCTTAAGACTTTTTTCTAATTTTTCAAGCCCCCCAGCGTTGCGGGCCTGCACTCGTCTGTATCGGTCAGCACGTTCGAGCTCATGGGATTGACCGAACGCTTCCTCCATCTCGCGGCACTGCAGCTCCGCAGCCTCAGAGCGTCGGGGTCCCTCGAGCGGCTTGTGCTTTACACCGCTCAGGGACAGAGCGACGACAACGCCAGTCTGGAGATGGTGATGCAGTGGCCCGAAACCACACTGCCGCTTCCTCCCGCCGAAGCTGACCCTGACCTGCGCACACCTTCGACGGAACGACGCTGGTATCCCCTGCGAGACGGCAACCTGCTGCTGGGAGCACTACGCGCTGAACGCCTCAGGGATCTGGAGTGGAGCGACGACCTCGAGCAACGCCTGCAGGCCTCTGCCAACGCGCTCGCCCAATGCCTGAGCCTCGATCTGGAACGGGGCCGGCTCACGGAACAACTGGAGCAGCAGCGCCAGCAACTGAACCTGATGGTGCATCAGCTCCGCAATCCCCTGGCTGCTTTACGCACCTACGCCCAACTGCTGCTGCGACGCCTGGATCCTGACAGTGACCACAGGGCCTTGGTGGAAAACCTGCTTCAGGAGCAGGGGCAGGTCGATCGCTACGTCACTGCGCTGGACCAGATCGGTCGTCCAGGAACGCTGCTGGACAGCAACACACCACCGCTGCTGCTACCTCCGGTGCTGCCCGATCAACCACCGACCTGTCTGGAAGAACTGCTGGCACCGTTGGCGGAGAGAGCCAGCGCGACTGCAGCGCTGCAGGGACGCCGCTGGGAGGGGCCCTCGCGATGGCCGGCATGGATGAGACAACCACGCCCTGCTGCCGATGGCGTGGTCGCCGAAATCCTGGCCAATCTGATGGAGAACGCCTTTCGCTACAGCCCTCCTGGCACCCCTCTCGGGCTGAGGTTGCTCGAGGATGGACTCTGCCTTTGGGACGGTGGAGAAGCCATCCCGGACGCGGAGCGGGAGCGCATTTTTATCAGCGGCGTGCGGGGCAGCCGAAGCATGGATCGCGCGGGCAGCGGCCTGGGGTTGGCCCTGGCACGCCAACTGGCCGAAGAGCGCGGTGGGAGTCTTGAACTGGCCGGCATCCCCGCGGATGTCGCTCCCGATCTGCCGAAACAGGGCAATGCCTTCGTCCTCACACTGCCGACGGCACCAACCAGGGAAGCGACAACGCCAGCAGAAGCAAGGTGAAGGTCTCGGTCCACACCACAGCGGCTCCGTAGCTGTCACCGGTATGGCCGCCAAGCCGACACCCCAGCACTTCGGCCACCAGCGCAGCTGTGACGCTTCCGATCAGACACAGCAGGGCGACTAGGAGGCCATGGCCCATCCCCCAGAGGAGCGGCGCTGCCGTGAGCAACAGCACCAGCGAGGGAACGAATTCACGCGCTCCCCTGGCATGCCTGCTGTGAAACCCTGCCGTTCCATCCGCCTTGATATAAGGAAAGCGAAGCACTGCCCAGAGCGGTGAACAGCGCCCCCAGAAGGCCGCAGCACTCAGGACCCAGGGGATCAGCCCCAAGGACTGACCGGCAAGGCTGACCAGGGCGGCGACCTGAAGCAGCAGAACCGCAACAAGAGCCAGGACGCCACTGGCTCCGACACGACTGTCCTCCATGGCGTCAAGACGGCGGTCCGGAGCAACAGCCAGACCATCCGCCGTATCCATGACGCCATCAAGGTGGAGGCCGCCCGTCAGCCAGACAGCGACGATGATCACCACCAGCACCATGGCCAAGGGAGGCCATCCCAGGGATTGCAGGATGCGCCACACCATCGCCTGCATCCCAGCGATCACGAGGCCGATCCAGGGGGCGAAGCGGGCGATGCGATCAAACCTGGGTTGCAGCTGAGGGAACCCGGGCAGAATCGAATAAAACACCCACGCCCCCGCGAGATTGCGCAGCCAGGCGGGAGCAGCAAGCATCCGAGCGGGTGGGGATTGGGCGTCAGCCTCCACCGTAGGGTCAGGGATGGCCTGGGTTTGGCCCGTGTTCGACTTTCTGATTGACGCCCATTGCCGAAACAGCCAGGCGCGATGCGGCTGTTTTCGAACGCCGCATGGCCCTGTCCACACGCCACGGTTCATGCCCGTAGGCACCCTGGCCACCGTGAAAGGCGTCAGCACGGCTCAGCTGGGAGAGACCGGTGCACAAATGGTTCTCTCCAACACGTATCACCTGCATCTGCAACCCGGTGAGCAGGTGGTGGCCGAAGCCGGTGGGTTGCACCGCTTCATGGGCTGGGACGGCCCGATGCTGACTGACTCAGGCGGTTTCCAGGTGTTCAGCCTCGCGGATCTCAACCGCATTGATGACCACGGCGTGGATTTCCGCAACCCACGGGATGGCAGTCGCATCCTTCTGACTCCGGAGAAATCCATGGAGATCCAGATGGCCTTGGGCGCGGATGTGGCCATGGCGTTCGACCAGTGTCCGCCCTATCCAGCCACTGAAAACGATGTCGAGGATGCCAACCGACGGACCCATGCTTGGCTCGAGCGATGCGTGACGGCCCACAACCGATCCGATCAGGCCTTGTTCGGAATTGTGCAGGGAGGCTGCTTCCCACATCTGCGGGAACAGAGCGCTCGGGCCGTTGCGGGGTTCGATCTTCCGGGCATCGCCATCGGGGGCGTGAGCGTGGGCGAACCCGTGGAGGACATGCATCGCATTGTTCGCCAGGTGACCCCCTTGCTTCCCGAGGATCGCCCTCGCTATCTGATGGGCATCGGCACCCTGCGTGAAATGGCCGTGGCGGTTGCCAACGGCATCGACCTGTTCGATTGCGTGCTGCCGACTCGCCTGGGGCGCCACGGAACGGCCCTGGTGGGAGGTGAACGCTGGAATCTGCGCAATGCCCGGTTCCGCCATGACCACACACCCCTCGATCCCAGCTGCAACTGCGTCGCCTGCAAGGGCCACACCAGGGCCTATCTGCATCACCTCATTCGCAGCGAAGAACTGCTCGGGCTCACCCTCCTGAGCCTGCACAACCTCACCCATCTGATCCGCTTCACCACCGCCATGGGTGCCGCAATCCGGGATGGCTGTTTTTCAGAGGATTTCGCTCCCTGGGATCCAAGCTCTCCAGCCCATCACACGTGGTAGCGTCCGCTGAACGCATCATCTCCGCCGGAATGGCCGCATCTTCGCTCGATCTGCTGGCACAGCTTCCTGAGGCCTACCAGGCATTCGGCCCCCTGGTCGACATCCTTCCGATCATTCCTGTCTTCTTTCTCCTGCTGGCCTTTGTCTGGCAAGCCTCGGTGGGATTCCGCTGATCGCGCACAAGCGCCTTTTGCAACCGTTCAAAATCGCATCACCGGCTGCAACGGTGATGCGATTTTTTGTGGGTGACGGGTTGCCTGCGAAGGCGTCTTAACAACTTCAGAAGGTCAGCGATGGCGGCGCAACACAGCAAGAGCGAACGCTGGCAATGCAAGCATCCGACGCCAACGCGTGGGTTCCTGGATCAGTCGGTAAAGCCACTCAAGCCGGAGTTGCCCCATCCAACGCGGAGCACGCTGCTTGAGCCCCGCCCAGACATCAAAACTGCCACCGACTCCCATCCAGAGACCAGGTTGTCCGCGGTGCAGACGCTGCGCCCAGGTTTCCTGACGAGGCACGCCCAGAGCCACCAGGACAAGATCAGGGTTCAAAGCCAGAAGCCTCGATTCCAGGTCGGGCCAGGCATCAACCGGCTGGAATCCGTGCTCCGCCAGAACGAGACGGAGGGAAGGCAGATCTCGCTGCAACCGGACTTGCAGCCGCCCCATCGCCTGAGGAGAGGCGCCAACCAGCGCCACCGTCCATTGCTGGAGTTCGGCATGTTGCAGCAGGCTCCAGGCCAGCTCAATTCCGGGACTTCGAGGAACTCTGATTCCCTGCCGAGCCAGAGCCCAGACGACCCCGGCGCCATCCGGAATCACCAGGTCAGCCGCTGCGAAGGCGGCACCAAGGGATGCATCGGCCAGGGCCGACATGGTCATTTCTGCATTCAGCGTCACGATCTGCCCACCGCCGCGCGCATGGAGGGCAAGGGCGGCTTCCTTCACATCACGGCAGGCATCAACGCCGACACCCAGCACATCACAGCGCTTCGGCTCACACGGATCGGTACTGATGGTGTCCATCCGTGGTCTGCCAACAGGGGAGAATTTAAGGCCGGCACGCCAGGAGGTCATGGTTCTGACGCAGTCCATCCCCACCGATCGACAGCAGGAGCGGTTGAACAAACTGCAGGCCCTGGATGATGCGATCGAACGGGTTGTGCTGAGCCGTCAGCACCCCATCACCGGCCTTCTTCCCGCCAGCACCGCCCACACGGTGCATGGCAATTATGGCGATGCCTGGGTCCGCGACTGCGTGTACTCCATCCAGTGTGTCTGGGGTCTTGCCCTGGCCCACCGGCGTTTGCATGGCAGGAGCACACCGCGCAGCTGGGAACTCGAGCAGAGGGTGATTGCGTTGATGCGCGGTCTTCTCAACGCCATGATGCGCCAGTCGCAGAAGGTGGAGCAGTTCAAAAAAACGCTTCATCCGCTCGACTCTCTGCATGCCAAATACGACACCGCAACCGGTGACACGGTGGTGCCGGACAACGGCTGGGGTCATCTGCAGCTGGATGCCACCTCGCTGTTCCTCCTGCAGCTGGCGCAGCTCACCAAAGGAGGACTTCCGGTGGTGCGAAGTCACCACGAGGTCGACTTCATCCAGAACCTGATCTATTACGTCGCCCGGGCCTACAGGATTCCCGACTACGGCATCTGGGAACGGGGAGACAAGGGGAACCATGGCCTTCCTGAACGGAATGCCAGCTCCATTGGCATGGCCAAAGCAGCCCTCGAGGCCCTGGAAGGCCTGGATCTGTTCGCCGAGCACGGCGACGGGCGGGCGTCTCTACAGATCCCCCAGGGTTCCCTGGTGCGTCTTCGTCGGGCCCTGCGCGCCCTGCTGCCGCGGGAATCCGCCAGCAAGGAGTCCGACAGTGCCTGCCTGTCGGTGATCGGCTATCCAGCCTGGGCCATTGAGGATCGCCAGCTGGTTGATCGGACCTATGCGCGCATCCGCCGGGACCTTGGAGGTCCTTACGGCTACAAGCGCTTCCGTCGGGATGGCCACCAGACAGTCGTCGAGGACGTCAGTCGCCTGCATTACGAGCGCGACGAACTGGCAACGTTTGAAGGAATCGAATCGGAGTGGCCCCTCTTTCTGGCCTACGAACTGCTGACGGCCTGCTGTGAGGAACGCTGGCAGGAGGCTCGTCAGTGGCATGAACGCCTGAAGCCCCTTGCGGTGGAGCACAACGGCGAACGGCTGTATCCCGAGCTCTACGTCGTTCCCGCGGAAGCCCTCGAAGCGGAGCGCGATCAGCCCGGAAGTCAGCAGCGCCAGGCCAATGACAATGTGCCGCTGCTCTGGACCCAGAGCCTCACATGGCTCGGGGAAATGCTGCTGGACGGATTGCTGTGTCCCGAGGATCTCGATCCCTGCGGCCGGCGCCATGCATCGGCCCTGGGTGCGGATCGCGTGCTGGTGGCACTGCTGCCGGCAACGCCCGATCAGGCCCAGATGTTGCGTGATCACGGCATCCCCGCCTCAGAACCGACTGGCGGATCCGTGAGGGTGCGTCCTTCAGCCGCCCTCAAGCAGTACCTCGGACCCGTCGGAGCCAATGCAGGTCTCGGACTCAGTGGCCACCCACCCATGCGAATGGAGTCATCGGTGACCGCGCGCCTCTACCGGCGTGGAGATGAGTCGCTCGCCTTTCCCCCAGCCGTTCTGGAAGACGACAACTTCTACCTGGCCGACGATCCCAGTCAGCTCGTGGAGACCGTGCTCAACGAGCTCCATCTGCTGCAACGACACTGGCGGGGCGACGGCTCCCCCCTGCTCCTGATTCCAGTGCCGGAAGCCGTCTTCCAGAAAGCACCCGGCACCGTTCTCGCCCTGGCCGAGCGGCTCTGCAGTGGGGAAATTGACGGGATCTCCGTTCTGTGTGGCCCTCTCGACGCATTGGCTGACCAGGGGCAATGGGTGACCCTGCCGATGAAGGACGCCGAGAACACGCAGGGAATCGCCTACAGCGAATCGGGCATCGACCTGACCAGTCTGCTTCAGGAGTCAACCGACCTGGAGGACCTCACGGCCGCCCAGGAGCAGGAACTCGATGACATCTCCTCAGCGCAGCTCTGTGATCGCCTCTGGGCCAGTGCATCGCTGCGGGAGCAGGCCGAAGTGCTTGAACTCTTGCAGCGTCTCCGGGGGGGCGATGCCGAACTGGAAGGTCCGCAAGGAAGCAGGATCGGCCTGCGCACCGTGGCGGAGGAGATCTACCGCCGTGGTCTGCAGCAGCAGGACTGGAACGTGGTCCGGCGATGTGCCGGTGTGCTGCAACTGGTGCATCCCCAGCTTGAGGACGCCCTGATCGACCTTCTCGCCCGCCAGAAGACTGTGATTGTGGGCCGCAGCTACAGCGCTGAGTCCAGCCTCACCCGTCCATTCGGGAGCGGAACCATCGCTGGCCTGATCCGCCGCACCTGCGGACGTGATGCCCGGGAAAGCAGTCTGCAGCAGGAACTCCTCCTAGCGCTCGACGGCCTGGCGCGGCGACAGCCCCAGATCCTGAAGGGCACGCTGACGCTGCAGCTCGGGCAGCTGCTGCTCCTGCTGACCTCGGAACTGGCAGTCGAACATCAGTGCAGTCAGGACGAAGGCTTCGAGGCGCTCTGCAGCGAGCCTCCCCATGCCATCGGCGTGCGTCTGCGCGCCGTTCTGGCCGATCTGGAACATGCCCGGGCTGCGTTGCAACGCAATGAGCAGCTGCATCTGCGCGGATCGGTGCAGTGGACGGTCCCCGCCCCGCTCGATGAACAACCCAGTGGAGGGGACTGGCTGCAGCACCGGATCCGCCTGGGCTCACTGCAGCGGGTGCCAAGGGATTTCCACGCCGGCATCTGGTCGTTGCTGAACCATTGCCGAGGTCTGGTGATCGGCGACAAGCTCGAACGTCGCAACCGCCTGACGAGTGCACTGCTGCTGGAGACCACCCCGGGCGAACGGAATTTCGCGGCGCAGGTTGAACAGCTGCTCGGACGGATCGATGCACCGGAATATCGCCAGCTGTGCTGCGAATGCCTGCTGTCACTGATGGCCTTCACCGCGACCAATCCAGACGTTCACTTCGACGACGACATCGCCCTCGACGTCGTCATTGGCCATGCCGTCCGGGTGGGCTGGCAATGCGAGAACCCGGCACAGGATCCGGCGCACTACGGCAACCACAAGGCCGCAGCATGGGACCAGTTCTATCGATCATCTCCAGCGGTGTGCCGCAACTGGCAGATCGCAGCCCTGCGGGAGCTGGCCAAGGACGAGGGCCTGGTGTGAACGATCGAACGCCGGCGCGTTTGAGTGCCCTGTGTCAGATCGGATCCGTCAGGGGGACGCCGATCCCCGGATGCTCCACGGCATGTTCGATCAGATCAGCAAGACGCAAGGCACGGGACGCCTGCAGCCCATCCACTGCGGGAGTTTCTCGGCCACGCACACACTGAAGAAAATGCTCGAGCTCCGCGTAGAGGGGCTCGATCGACGTGGTGCTGACCTCCTCGATGAAGCCGTCATTGCGGTAAAGCAGTTCCCCATGATCCGCGGAGTACCACTCATGGGCACGGCGGTGGATATGGAGGTTGTGATTGAGGAAATCGGTCTCCACAAGGCTTGATCGGCAGTGGGCACTGAGGCTGCGGATCTTGCGGTGACTCATCTTGCTGGCCGTGAGGCTGGCGACCACACCATTCGAAAAGCCGAGGGTGGCGTTGACGTAGTCAATCGGTCCTTCGGCGCTGCGACCCCCGGCTGCGGCCAGACTCACCACCTCGGCCTGGGCGAGTTCGAGCACAAGGTCGAGATCGTGGATCATCAGATCAAGCACCACCGAGACGTCGTTGGCCCGATCACCATGAGGGCTGTGGCGCCGGGCTTCGAGCACCACCACCTCCTCGTTCGCCACCACTTTGGTGAGTTCGCGGAATGCGGGATTGAAGCGTTCGATATGCCCCACCTGGAGCAAACGACCCTGGCGATCCGCCGCCGCGATCAGGGCCGTCGCCTCTTCCTGACTGGCAGCGATCGGCTTCTCGATCAGCACGTGCAGACCTGCTTCGAGGCAGGCAAGGCCGACGGGGTGATGCAGCAGGGTCGGAACGGCGATGCACACCGCCTCCACCTCCGCGAGCATGTCGCGGTAGTCCGCGAACCAGCGGCAATCGAACTGCTGGGTCGCCAGGTGGCCGCGTTCCGGGTCCGGGTCAGCGACCCCCACCAACTCGGCGTCCTTGAGAAGGCTCAGCACCCTGGCGTGATGCCAGCCCATGTTGCCGATGCCGATGACACCAACCTTCACCGGCACCATGGGATCGGTCATCGGCAGGCGTACAGGATCAACACCGATTATCCGTGATCAGGCCTCTGAGAGCGTCGATCAGTGGTCCGCAGCCGCCGGATTGTGATGCGGGGTCGCCGAGGGTTGTTCCTCCGGACAGATCAGCAGGACCCGGCTGATGCGAGGACCGTCCATCGCGGTGATCTCGAATTGGAGGCCGTTATGACGCAGCGCCTCGCCCACCGACGGGATGTGCTGCAGCCGTTCCAGCAGGAAGCCCGCCAGGGTGTGGTGGTCAGACGCTTCCGGGAGATCAAGGCCGAGCTGCCGATTGAGATCAAAGATCTCGAGATCACCAGCGACCGACCATGTCCCCGGTGTGTCGGGCAGCGGCTGAAGGTCAGGGATCGCCGAGTCAGGCTCCGGCTCCTCACCCACGATCTCTCCGGTGAGGTCGGCGGCGGTCACCAGACCTTCGGTGCCGCCATGTTCATCCACCACCAGAAGCAGGGGGTGGCCGTCCCGGATCAGGGCGAGAAGCTCCGCGAGGGTGCTGGTTTCCGGCACCCGTGCCACAGGCGTCAGAAACGGTTCGAGGGGTGATGACTCATCCAAGAGGCCGCGGGCGATGGGTTCGGCCAGAAGACGCAGATCGAGAACACCCCGGACATCGTCCAGGGACTGTCCGATGACGGGAAAACGGGCATGGCGCGTGGTGTGAACGGCCTCCATCAACTGGGAGAAACGGACGTCCACAGGCAGCGTGACCATTCCGGAGCGCGGGACCATCACTTCACGAACCTGGGTGTCGCGCAGGGCAAACACGCCTTCAAGAATGTTGCGCTCATCCGGACGCAATCCAGTCACCCCACCACTCTCGATCAGGGTTTCCAGTTCCCCAGCCGTGAGCGGAGAGCCAAGGGAGTCCCAGCGAGCCGGCAGACCCAACAGCTGGAGAACGACGGAAGCGAAGCCCTCCAACAGCGAGAGCAGCGGTCTCAGCACCCGCATGACCGTCTCCAGCACTGGGGCCAACAGGAGCGCGGCCCGCTCCGGCCGGCTGAGGACCCAGGCCCTGGGGAGCAGGCCGGCCACAAGGGTGGCGAGGAGCACCAGCAGCAGGAACCAACCCAAGGTCCACCAACGCACCGCACCAGGTGCCAAATGCGACCAGAGGTAATCCCGTGCAAGGCCGCTCCCGGCCCAGCCGAGGGCCAGCAGGGACAGGGTGCTGCCGAGCTGACTCATCAGCAAAGCCCGACGCATGCGGCGTTGCAGGCGGTGCACCGCATTGGCACCGGGGACCCCTTGATCGTCCAGCACGCGCACACGGCTGGTTCGCAATCTCAGCAGGGCAACCTCCACTGCTGCAAAGAATGCCGGCAGAACCAACAGAACCAGCAGCAGCAGGAGGCGCATCAAACGAAGTGAATGGGGGTCGCGAGGATCGAACTCGCCTTAGGCGAATTATGAGTTCGCTGCATTCACCAGATTGCTAGACCCCCTCGGCACCAGGATTTACCACAGGCCGCGCACAGGTGTCCCAAAGCTGTCACCGAGTTCGGCAGGACGTTCGACGATGACCTCCTCAACCGCAAGCGCTCCCCCCGCCAGGCTGCTGTCGAATCCGCTTGAGATATCCACGGTCCGCCAGGGGGTGGGCTGGCTTTGTTCCTCGATCAAGGCCTCCGCCGTGTTCTGAATGGCCGCTCCGTCCCAGGCGATCGTCTGATCCCGGAAACCGAAGCCCATGATGCGATTGCCTTCCGCTCCTCCCAGAGAGATGCCGAGCAGATCGGTGATCTGAGTCCCCACCTCGATCCCACGGGCGTAGGGAGCGGTCCAGGTGTTGAACCGTCGTTCCACCATGGCATCGGTTCGTTCGACAGGGCCGCAGCGGGTGACCTCAACGAGTTCCGCTCCCGTGAGCGACGTGGTCGGCGCTTCGATCATGGTGGTGCAGACCACCGGACGCGCCTGCGACTCCAACGCGATGGAGGAGCTGGCGAGAAGCGTCACAAACAAGCAACGGTGGATGCTCAGCACGGAAGGGGACCCAATTGAGCGCAAACTAGTCAGAAGATCCCCAGCAGACCAGCCCCCATGAGCAGCGACATCCTGCTGACGCGTCTTGCCAGTGATTGCTACCGGCACGGAACCTTCACCCTCTCCTCCGGACGGACCAGTGACCACTACGTCAACTGCAAGCCCCTGGCGCTGAGTGGCAGCGGACTCGCCTTGCTCAGCCCTGCACTACTGAACAAGGTGGAACCAGAGGCAGTGGCTGTCGGCGGACTGACCCTTGGCGCCGATCCCCTGGTCAGCGGCGTTGCGATGGCCGCAGCCCAGGCCGGTCGTGCCCTCGATGCACTGATCGTTCGCAAGCAGGCCAAAGGCCATGGCACCGGAGCCTGGCTGGAGGGCCCGTTACCGCCCGCAGGCGCACGCGTGACCGTGCTTGAGGACGTGGTCACCACTGGAGGATCGTCGATCAAAGCCGTCAATCAGCTCAAGGAGGCGGGCTACACCGTCAAACGCGTGGTGACGATCGTGGATCGAGAGGAAGGCGGTGAGGACGCGATGCAGGCCGCAGGCCTGGAACTCATCAGCTTGTTTCGCCTGAGTGAGATTGCAGCCCGGGCCAGGGAGCTGTCGTCGTGAACAGCCCTGGTGAGCCCCTGGTGTGGGACGCATCCTTCCCAGTCCTACGGCTGACGGGAGGAGGCACACGTCAGTTTCTGCATGGCCAAACCACGGCCGCGATGCTGGCGGCACCTGAACACACCTTGATCCGCAGCTGCTGGCTGACAGCCACCGGACGCCTACTCGCCTTGCTGGAGATCCAGCTGGATGCGGAGGGCGCCGACGTCCTGGTGCTCTGCGGTGATGCCGACACCGTGATGAACGGCTTTGAGCGTGTGATCTTCCCCGCCGATCGTGTGCGGCTGCAGGGCCCCAGCACGCGGCGGAGGCTGCAGCGGTTGGATTCCTCCGCAGCGAGCCCGCGCTGGAATGAGGACGTGATCTGGCCCGAAACCTCATCACCGACTCCGTCCTGGACAGCGGCACGGCAGGCGACAAGCG
Source organism: Synechococcus sp. (assembly GCA_042954165.1). Taxonomy (GTDB): domain Bacteria; phylum Cyanobacteriota; class Cyanobacteriia; order PCC-6307; family Cyanobiaceae; genus Synechococcus_C. The sequence goes on along the minus strand of JBGKDM010000040.1, from coordinate 2,440 downwards.
AGGAGCTGGCGCATTGGCGTATCGCACAGGGTCTGCCATGCAGTCCCCATGAACTGAATGGTGACACCAATCCTCTGGAACTCGGGCTGAGCCGTTGGATCAACCTCGACAAGGGCTGCTACCTGGGCCAGGAAACGCTGGCCAAACTGGTGTCGCGCGATGGCGTGAAACAGAAGCTCCGGTACTGGACCTGTCGTGACGGCAACGCGAACGCAGCCCCGGTCAGGCCAGGCATGGTGCTGATGGCCGAAGGCAGCAGAGCTGGTGTGATCACGTCAGTGGCACGAACGGAGTCGGGCTGGCATGGCCTGGCGCTCGTACGGCGAGCATGCCTTGGGCGTCACAGCCTGGACGTTGAAGATCTCTCGGATCAGCTGCTGATCAGTTCACCAGCCTCATTCGAGGATTGGCCCGACTCCTGAGACGCCGAGAGCAGCCAGGCGGCCACAGACCAGGTCGCCAGGCAGTCGTCTTCGTTGTAGGTGAAGATCCACCGAAGGGTCTGGGGGTGACCGCGACCGCCAGGCCCCATCCCTCTCCATTGCCGCCACCAGAGCAACGCCCGGGCTCCATCCACATGGCGTTGACGCCACTGAAAGCCGCGCCAGGCCGCAACGCTCTTCAGTCCGTAGCTGTTAAGGGGCAGGCGCCAATGGCGGCGAACGCGGGCGTGAACATCCACGAGACGGTGTTGGAGGGCATCACGCTGTGCAGCGGAGGCGTTCTGGCGCTGAGCCATGCGCCTGAGCGCGAGTGATTCGGTTTCGCCGTAATGCAGCACTGGCCAGTCGCTGTAACGGGCCAGCAGCGTGCTCAGGCGCCGCCAGCATCGGTGCTCACCCTGGTCCTGCAACGTCAACACGGGGTGGTAGCGCGCGAGGGCCAGATCCCAGGCCCCGTCGGCAGAGCGTGGCATCACAACGAATCCGTGCAGAAAATCATCACGGGCATCGGGATCCGACTCGATGTCATAGAGGAGAACACCTGGAGCCCTGTCGAGTTCAGGGAGCGCAGGAGACCCATCGAGCACGTTGCAACGCCCCTCGAACTGAGCGAGGGCCTGGGCCACCAGTGGACTGGCAACGGCAGCATGCTGCTCGCCAAAGCGTCCCAGCTGGCTCGCAAGCGCATCAGGGTCCGCTGAAGCGAGGTCCTGCAGGCTGTCGATTCCGAGATCCTGCAACATGTCCCGGCGCTTCGCCCCGATGCCGCTGACCTCGCTGAGATGACCGTCTGCCACGGCCTGGGCATTGCATAACCCACGCCAACTGCAGAGTGTGCACTTGCGACGATCGGCAGCGAGAGCAGGCGGTTGGGGGCGGCGGAGGTCAGACGCCAGCTTGCCCAGGGCCTCATCGAGCTGACGATCGAGGGCTGCGTTGAGCGGCAGACGCTCCTTGGCGAGGCGATGGCCACCCTCGAGTCCCACCGCCAGGGCCGCCGGCACGGCGCCCTGCTGATGTTCATGCAGCAACCGCCCTGCCAGCGCCAGGGGCAGGCGATGTTCTCGAGTCAGCCGTCGACCCTGGCGCGCCATCACCGGGCGGTAGGCAAACTCTCCCCAGCGACTCCGGCCTTTAACACGTTGCAGCAGGGCGGGGTGGGCCTGGATTGACAGACCATCTGGGCCCGTGCCGTAGAGCCTGACCCCGACCACGCCAGCAGCTCCGGCAGCAAGGCCAGCCTGTCCAGTGGCGGGCTTCTGAGGAAGAAGCGCGACGAAACACCGCTGTTGATCGTCCAACTGAAGTGTGCGATGGGCGGTGTAGCGACGCTCCAGGACCGGGCCGTAGCGATCAAGCCAGGCTCTGCGCCGACAGCGAATCCAGCTCCTGAGGAGACGATCAGTGAGTGGTTTGTCGGCGGGAAGGGTGTCACCCATCAACCGACGTTAAGGCGGCCGGCTGCTAAGGCTGTTGAGATCACTGGTGTCTTGACAGCTGTCCATGGCTTCCGCTCCCCTGCCTCTGACAGCCAGCCCGATCCGATTCGGCACCGATGGCTGGCGAGGAATCCTCGGCGTTGACATCACCGTTGAACGGCTGCTCGCCGTGGCCACGGCATCCGCCCAGGAACTGGCCTTTCGGGCACCCAAGGACAACACGAGCAGCACGATCGTGATCGGCTACGACCGTCGCTTTCTGGCGCCCGAGCTGGCCGAAGCGATCGGAGCCGCAGTGCGGGGCTGCGGTCTTGAGCCGCTTCTGGCCTGCACGCCCGTGCCCACCCCGGCCTGCAGCTGGGCTGTGGTTCACCGTCAAGCCCTCGGCGCCCTGGTGATCACCGCCAGTCACAATCCGCCTGAGTGGCTTGGCCTCAAGATCAAGGGCCCCTTCGGAGGCTCGGTGGAGGGGGATTTCACCGCAGCGGTTGAGCGGCGCATGAAAACCGGTGCAAAGGTGCAACCGATGATTGGAGAAATAGAGCGCATAGATATCAG
>JBGKDM010000039.1:0-5322 GCA_042954165.1 Synechococcus sp. | reverse complement strand
ACGGGCAGGTCACCGCGATGACCGTTCTGCGGGAGCGCAGTCGTGACCTGGGGATCCCCGTGGTGGCGGACTTACCCGTGGGCCATGGCTCCGAAGGGAACGCGGCGTTGCCGATCGGACGCCCGGCACGACTGGACGGTGATCACGGTCGGCTCAGGATGCTCTGAGCGAGAGGACCGCCTCGGCAACGACGAGATCGAACGGCGTTGTCACCTTGATGTTGGAGGGACCTGCATCCAGCACCTTCACAGGCCAGCCGAGACGCTCGAACAGAGAGGCATCGTCCGTCACGGTCCATGACCGCCGGCAGGCCTCAGCATGACCCTCCCGCAACTGCGCAACGGCGAAACCCTGCGGGGTCTGGGCGGCCCAGAGCTGCGAACGATCCGGCGTGGCAACGATGCCCCCCGACGCGTCCACCGTCTTGATCGTGTCCGTCACCGGGGTGGCCGCGATCACGGCCTCTCCGTTGTCCACCGCCTGCGCGCAGCGGTTGAACAATGCCGGTTCGGCCAGGCAACGAGCCCCGTCATGAATCAGCACATGGTCAGCGTCGGTGGGGAGCCCGGCCAGCCCGCGGAGCACCGACTCCTGACGGGTGCTGCCACCTTCGATCCAGCAGACAGGCTTGGTGGAGGCGCCGGTCTGTGACGCGATGATCGCCGTGATCGCAGGCCGATCGATGACCTGGCCCACGATCCCGATCCATGTGATCGCCTCGGCACGAAGCGCGGCCTCAAGGGTCCATGCCAGCACTGGACGCTCCAGCAGAGGAAGCAGCAGTTTGTTGCGGTCGGCACCCATGCGACGACCGCTTCCAGCGGCAGCGATCAACAGATGCACAAGCGACTCCTCCGGCAGGCACGGGGTTAGAGCCTCCATACAATCAGCTCGCACCCACTTGTGCTGCCTGTCCATGCGCGTTCTTGTCCTCAGCCCAGGAACCCTTGAGCAGCAGATGGTGCGTCTTCCAGCCATTGCGGCTGCAGCCGAACAACTCCAGGCCGCTGTTCAGGTGGCCTGTCCGTTGGCCTCCCGACCCGCCTGGGATCTGATTCCCGCAGTCGAGAAGGTGATTCCCTTCGACTTCGGGGACGGTTCCACCCTGGCTGACTGGGCCAACCTGCTCGGCTGCGTGCGCGAACCGGACTTTCAGGTCTGCCTGAACTTCGCCACAGGACGGCAGGTGAATCTCATGCTGAGCATGAGTCATATCCCGACGCGAATCGCGAAGGAGGGGTTCTCCACCACCGACACGGTGCAACCTTCCAGCGGCTGGAGAGCCCAGGAACTGGGCGCTTTCCTACAGCCGATCGGGGTCACGTTGTGCGCCGATGACTTCCGTCTTTCCCTGCCTGCCCAGGACCTGAGTGAGGCGCGCAGTCTCCAGCCATCCGGTGAAGGACCACTCCTGCTGATGGCACCCGGCGGGCAGCCCACGGATTGGCCAGCGAGCCAGTGGAAGGCATTGCCCGCGAGCATTCGCGAACGCCTGGCCTCCCTGCGGACCCATCAGCTCCCCACTGGAGGAGCCCTGCGCAGCCGCGCAGCGCAGGTGGCCTGCTCCGATGTCGTGCTGAGCAGCTGTCCGACAACCCAGATGCTGGCCGTCTACCTCGGAATCCCCCTGGTCGCACTCGGAGCGGAGCCAGCCGGGCTGCCAAGCAGAGAGGGCCTGCGATGCCTGGATGGCCAGCGGGGAGACATCCGTCAGCTTCAAACCCAGGATGTGCTCGGAGCCCTGGGCTTCTGATGGTGCACCCGCGACTGGAGCCATCCAGACGCCGGGGGATTCTTCCGCCGCTGCCATGGCGCAGCAACCTGCGCCTCCTGGCTCAGCCCTGGATCGGCCCGCTACTGGCCCTGATCGCCGTGACCGTGGGAGGAGCTGTCGGCTACAGGATCACCCAGGGCTGGGACTGGGGCGATTGCTTCTGGATGGTGCTGATCACGATCAGCACCATCGGCTACGGGGAAGTCGAACCACTCTCCGAGGCAGGGCGATGGGTCACGGTTCTGATCATCGCGGGCGGCATCGTCGTGGTGCAGCTCACGATCCAACGGATTCTGGGGCTGTCTGAAGCCGGTTATTTCCGCCGGTTGCGAGAGCTGCGCTTTCAACGCAAACTCCGACGCATGCGCGATCACGTGATCATCTGCGGCTACGGCCGCATCGGCAAGGAAATCGGAGAGCAGCTCCTTCAGGATCACGTTCCCGTGCTGGTGGTTGAACAGGATCCGCAACGGGTTCAGGCAGCGAAAGAACGCGGACTGCAGGTTCTCGAAGCCGATGCCACCAGCGATGAAACATTGCGGGAGGCAGGCCTGCGGAGCTGTGCCAGTCTCATCGCCGCCTTGCCCACGGATGCGGCCAACCTGTACGTCGTGCTGAGCGCACGGGAACTGAATCCGGGCTGCAGGCTGATCACGCGGTCGGCCAGTGATGAGGCGGCGGCGAAGCTCAGGCTTGCTGGGGCCAGCGTGGTGGTGAGTCCTTACGTGGCTGGAGGACGGGTCATGGCGGCCTCAGCGCTGCGGCCGCTGGCGGTGGACTTCATGGAGCTACTCCTCGGATCCGACTGTGAGATCGAGGAGTTCCAACTGAGCGCCGATCCCCTGCTGCTTCGGGATCTGCCGGGCCGCACGCTTGCGGACCTTGAGCTGGGACGACGCAGCGGCGCGATGGTGCTGGCCATCCGTGACCAGGGTCGCCTGGTGGCCAATCCCGGACGCGACATGGAACTCGCAGCGGGCCAGCTGCTGGTGGTGATGGGGAGCAAGGATCAGTTGCAGCGCTTCCGCGATCTGCTGGGACCTGCCATCGACATGGTCGAAACAATGGGATGATCCGGCCTGATCTCTACGATCCAGCCACCGCGGAATCTGCCATGACCTCCAACGCCTCCCTCACCGGCCAGACGGCTCTGGTCACCGGCGCCAGCCGGGGCATCGGCCGGGCGATCGCCCTGGCCCTGGCGGAAGCGGGGGCCGAAGTGGTCGTCAATTACGCCAGCTCTCCCGATGCGGCTGATGCTGTGGTGACCCAGATCACCGCAGCGGGGGGCAAGGCCTACGCCCTTCAGGCCAATGTGTCGGACGAGGAGGCCGTGGACGGCCTGATCAAGACCGTGCTTGAACGCAGTGGTCGCATCGATGTGCTTGTGAACAACGCCGGAATCACCCGTGACGGCCTGCTGATGCGCATGAAAACCTCGGACTGGCAATCGGTGATCGACCTCAATCTCACGGGGGTGTTCCTCTGCACCCGTGCGGTGACACGCCCGATGCTCAAACAGAAGAGCGGGCGCATCATCAACATCACCTCCGTGGTGGGTCTGATGGGCAATGCCGGCCAGGCCAATTACGCGGCGGCCAAGGCCGGCGTTGTCGGCCTCACGCGCAGTGCCGCCAAAGAGATGGCCAGCAGGGGAATCACCGTGAATGCAGTGGCACCGGGCTTCATCGCCACTGACATGACCAAAGACCTTGATGCCGAAGGCATCCTCGCGGCGATCCCCCTGGGCAGTTTCGGCACCCCGGAACACATCGCAGGCACCGTGCGTTTTCTGGCCGCGGATCCTGCTGCGGCCTACATCACCGGCCAGGTTCTCCAGGTGGACGGCGGCATGGTGATGGGCTGACCCTCACGGGTCCAGGGGCTGGTTGAGCGCATCCCGAAGCTTCCGGATGCGCTGAAGCAGACGCAGGCGACGGCTCCGCTCCGTGGCGGTCAGAAAGATCCGAAGGGGCACATAAACCAGAACCATGGCTCCGGCCAGGGCCGCGATCAGCGTGAAGGATTGGAAGCCTGGCTCGTCCATGGCCGGACGTTAACCAGCTGGATCACCCGAGTCACGACCCTGGGTTGATCGATTCGGCTTTCCCCACCCGACAGGTGCTTCGGAGGGACATCCCCCTGTGGGACATTGAATCCGGGTATCAGTTGACCATGGCCAAACTCCTTAGCTTTTCTGACGAGTCGCGCGGCGCCCTCGAGCGGGGAATGAATGCACTCGCCGACGCGGTGCGCGTCACCATCGGCCCCCGTGGACGCAATGTCGTTCTGGAGAAGAGCTTCGGAGCTCCCGACATCGTCAATGACGGCGACACGATCGCCCGGGAGATCGAGCTTGAGAGCCCGTTCGAGAACATCGGAGCCAAGCTGATCCAGCAGGTCGCCTCCAAAACGAAGGACAAGGCCGGTGACGGCACCACCACCGCCACGGTTCTGGCCCAGGCCATGGTTGAAGAGGGTCTGCGCAACACGGCAGCAGGTGCAAGTCCGATCGAACTGCGCCGCGGAATGGAGAAAGCCGTCGCACAGGTTGTGGCAGGCCTGAGTGACCGCAGTCAGTCCGTGGGTGGCGATGCCATCAGCCAGGTGGCCACCGTCAGCGCAGGTGGCGATGAGGAGGTCGGCCGGATGATCTCGGAGGCCATGGATCGCGTGAGCGTCGATGGCGTGATCACCGTCGAGGAATCCAAGTCGCTCGCCACCGAACTGGAAGTGACGGAAGGGATGGCCTTCGACCGGGGCTACAGCTCCCCCTACTTCGTCACGGATGGCGATCGCCAGCTCTGCGAGTTTGAAAACGCACTGCTGCTGCTGACCGATCGCAAGATCAGCGCCATTGCCGACCTGGTCCCTGTGCTGGAAACGGTTCAGAAATCAGGATCGCCCCTGGTGGTGCTGGCGGAGGAAGTGGATGGCGAAGCCCTGGCCACCCTGGTCGTCAACAAGAACCGCGGCGTGCTTCAGGTTGCTGCGGTTCGCGCACCGTCCTTCGGAGAGCGCCGCAAGGCAGCGCTGGCCGACATCGCCATCCTCACCGGCGGCACCGTGATCAGCGAAGACCGGGCCATGACGCTGGACAAGGTCTCGCTTGAGGACCTTGGTCGTGCACGCCGCATCACCATCACCAAGGACAGCACCACCATCGTGGCCAATGAGGATCACCGCGATGCCGTCAACGATCGTGTGGCCTCGATCAAACGGGAGCTTGACAACACCGAGTCGGAGTACGACCGCGAGAAACTCACCGAGCGGATCGCCAAACTGGCCGGCGGTGTTGCCGTGATCAAGGTGGGCGCACCGACGGAAACCGAACTCAAGAACCGCAAGCTGCGGATCGAAGATGCGCTCAACGCCACCCGTGCTGCTGTGGAGGAGGGCATCGTCGCTGGCGGTGGCTGCACCCTGATTCAGCTCGCCCAGGAACTGGACGGACTGGCCGCTCAGCTGGTTGGCGACCAACGCACGGGTGTCGAGATCGTGCAGCGGGCCCTCAGTGCCCCCCTGCGCCAGATCGCGATCAATGCCGG
>JBGKDM010000038.1:0-5578 GCA_042954165.1 Synechococcus sp. | reverse complement strand
TCAGAATCAGACTCCCCTGGGGATCCGGCAATGCCCGTCTGCGTTCTTGTGCTGAAGGAACAGACAGCCGCAACATCGCTCGAACAGAAGTTACGGGCCAATGCGGTCCCCCTTCAACGCTGCCTGCTCGTCGCCCCTGCCAAGGGGGGCGTTGAGGGCGTCGCATTCAGCTCGGTGGATCTCCTGAATCCCAAAACGGCACGCGACCGTCGGCAACGCTCGATGGCGCGCTGGCTTCTCCCTTTCGGCTTTCTCGCGGGCCTGACGTTCACTCAGATCACCACACTGCAGACCTTTTCCGGACTTGGCCCCTGGGGGCAACCGGTGATCGGTGGCCTGCTGGGAATGGGGGCAGGCTTCATGGGGAGCTATGCGGCGGCAGCGAGCGTTCCGTCCGATAACGAGGATGGGGTGAGAATCCTTCGCAACCGCCATGAGGAGAACCGCTGGCTCCTGGTGGTGGAGACACCGACGGGGATCGAACCTCCCTGGCAACTGCTCCAGAGCGCACGTCCACTGCAGGTTGTTCGCCTCAACGACCTGTGAAGCTCCCCCAGGACGAGTTACTGGCTGGATCCCGGGATCCCGACGGCCTCCGCGCCATTCTTGGCCTGGCTGAAACGGCGCTCCGCACCTGGCAGCCAATCTGGTCTCCTTTCCTCACGGCACCCCTCCGCGAGGAGGCCCTGGATCGTCTGTCGTCTCTGACCGAGCTTCGCCTGAACAGTGCCGGTGGCTGGCCCGGGGCCGAGCGCCAACGGCTGCTGATCAGCCACAACGATGCCATCGCTGACGAGAACGTCACGGCGCCTTTGTTCGGCCTCGAAGTGGAGGGAAACTTTCTCTTCGACCCTGTCGAACCCCATGAGATGCGCGGGGCCATCGAGGCGCTCGGCATCGCGGAAGGAGCACTGGGTGACCTGTGGATCCGAGGTGACCGCGGAGCGCAGGCGATCTGCACAACCGAAGCGGCGACGATGCTCCATGGCCGCAGCGGGCAGGTGCGTGACGTTGAGATTCGCCTGGAAACATGTCCGCTCGATCTGTTGCAGCTGCCGGCTGTTCGTGTTCCGAAAAGGATCACCAGCGTGGAGGCGTCATGCCGACTCGATGCGATTGCCTCAGCGGGATTTGGCCTGTCCCGGGCCAAGGTTGTCCAGCAGATCCGTCACGGGCGCCTGAGGCTGAACTGGACGCCCATCCGTCAGGCAAGCAAGGAGATCGGCATCGGCGATCGTCTCCAGCTGCAGGACCGTGGAAGCCTGGAAATCATCGCGACGGACCGCACCAAGCGGGAACGCTGGCGCATCGTGATGGAACGCAGCTGAGGCCCACGGTTGACCAGCCCTCGAGCTCCGACTGCTACATTCCTTTCGCGCCAGAAAGGCGCTGCCGCAATCACACCACTGTGATCGTTGCGGGCGATTAGCTCAGGGGTAGAGCACTACATTGACATTGTAGGAGTCACTGGTTCAAATCCAGTATCGCCCATTTCCCTGATGGAATCAGGAGTTCAGATGTCCTCGATCGCGGTTGTTGGACTGGGCCGATCAGGGCTTGGTGCGGCGCGGTTGCTGCACGCTGAGGGGCACGACGTCACCGTTCTGGAGTCCAAGCCCAGCGGAACGCCTGACGTGGACAGACTTCGGGAGGTCGGGGTCGATGTCCGCCTGGGTTGCCCGCTCGACCCTGATCCCTTTGCAACCTGGCAAGGGCCACTCGATCGGGTGGTGATCAGCCCCGGGATCAGCTGGACGCACCCCACACTCAATCGACTGAGAGACCGCGGTGTTCCGGTCTGTGGCGAAATGGCGGTGGCCTGGAGATCCCTCGGTGACACTCCCTGGATCGGCATCACGGGCACCAATGGCAAGACAACGGTGACCCATTTGCTGCACCACGTGCTCAGCCATGGGGGGCTCCAGGCTCCGATGGCTGGCAACGTGGGATTTTCAGCCGCTGAACTGGCGCTTCTGGCGAAAGATCCATCCCTTCCCAGGCAGGACTGGGTGGTGATGGAAATGAGCAGTTATCAGATTGAAGCGGCTCAAAGCGTGGCGCCGAAAATCGGCATCTGGACCACCCTCACCCCTGATCACCTCGAAAGGCACGGAACACTGGAGTCTTACCGCGCCATCAAACAGGGATTACTGGAGCGATCGGACCATGCCGTCCTGAATGGCGATGACCCTGATCTTCAGCGCTATCAGCAACACCTCAGCAATGCCACATGGGTCAGCACGAAGCCTGAACCGGTGATGCCGTGTTCACTGTGGATCGATCAGGCGCACTGGGTGAGGAACGCGAGCACACGCCTGTTCCCCGCTGACGCGCTGGCCTTGCCAGGAGCGCACAATCGCCAGAACATGTTGCTGGTCACGGCTGCAGCTCTGCTCACAGGCCTGCAGCCGGAGGTGATTGAAGCTGGGCTGCGCAGCTTCAAGGGTGTCCCGCACCGCCTTGAACCCCTGGGCCTGATTGCAGGCATGCAGACCTACAACGACAGCAAAGCGACGAACTATGACGCCGCAGCCGTCGGTCTGCGTTCCGTCCCTTTCCCGGCCGTTGTCCTGGCAGGAGGACAAACAAAGCAAGGTGATGCCAGCGAGTGGATCGCACTCCTGAAGCAACGGGCCTGTGCCATCGCCCTGTTTGGCGAGGGCGCCAGGGAACTCCACAACCTGATTTCAGCGGCCGGTTTTCGCGGTGATCTCCTGATTGAGAACGACCTCCCTTCCGCTCTCGATGGTGCCCTCGGTGTTGGAGAGCGACATCGGGCCCGATCCCTGCTGCTGTCGCCAGCCTGCGCAAGCTTTGATCAGTACACCGACTTTGAAGCGCGAGGAGAGCACTTCCGGTCTCTGGTGAAGGCAGCACAAAGCAACGACTAAACAAGGCAGTTGTGCTTGTCCGACATCCGCACCTGCCAGAAGCATCCAGCATCTCCAGACAGGGATCAACCTGAATTTCAGGGGTTAAGGTGAGTCAAATCAGGTCTTAATAATCCAGGTCCCGATGAGCTCGCCGAAGTATTGGTTGATGAAAAGCGAGCCGGATGTGTACGGAATTCATCATCTCAGAGATGAAACCACAACGCTCTGGGATGGCATCCGCAACTACCAGGCACGCAACTTCATGCGCGCTATGGCCGTTGGAGACAGGGCTTTTTTCTACCACTCAAACTGCAAGCCTCCCGGCATCGTTGGATTGATGGAGGTGACGGAACTGAATGTCGTCGACCCGACGCAATTTGACCCTGGATCGAAATATCACGATGCTGCATCAAACGTGGAGGCCCCTCGCTGGGACTGCGTTCGACTCCGGTATGTGGGTGAATTCAAGACCATGCTCAGCCTTGATGCCTTGAAAGCGTCATACACCCCGGAACAGCTCGCCGTCGTGCGACGCGGCAATCGCCTCTCGATTCTTCCCGTGGACCCCACGATCGCGGTCGATCTTCTCGAGCGGCTTGGGCCCCTTCAATGAGCAAGCCCATGCCATGACGCGGGAACGCATTCCCCTTGGGTCGGCGCTGCCGCGTGCCTGGATCGGATTCCGCAGCGCTCCATGGCCCTGCTTGGGCCTGTCCACCGTTGCATTGGGCAGCCTGATCGGCTTTGGAACCCTGGCCGCTGGACTACAGGCAGACAGTGATCTTTGGATGCGTCGCGCCGGGGATCTGGCCTGGATCCTGTCCGTCACCACTCCCATGGTGCTGCTGGTCGGCCTGCTTCGCCTGGCCGACACCCTGCTCCCGAGTACGGGCCCCGAGGACGGCGACACGGCTCAGACAAACCAGCGAATGCCATGGCTGATTCGCCAATCCCTGGCGCTGATGATCCTGGAGGGGGTTGTGCAAGTCGGAGGCATCAGCACACTTCGCCTGGCAAGCGCCATGCTGTTCCAACACAGCGGCGTCCTCACGGGCGCCGTGGTTGCCGCAGGAAGCGGGGCCCTCGCTCTGTGGACCGTTGAACAGAGCCTTGCCCTGCCCTTGCTGATTCACAGAGGGCTCAAGCCTCTGTCCGCAATGGAACAGAGCCGGCGACTGGTTCAGGACAATCGCCTGAAGGTGATGGCCCTCTTGGGCCTGCTGGTCGGCATCAATCTGATCGGGCTGATGGGGGCCTGCATCGGCCTGATCATTTCACTGCCCCTCAGCGCCCTGATCCTGATGGCAAGCTGTCGCACTCAGACGCCTTGGAGCAAGGACTCACGTCGGAACATGTTGCCGACATAAAGGCGGGTGATCTCTCGGGACTCCACACCGTTCTGGACCAGAAAGCCAGCGAGAGCGGCCTGAATCAGCCGATATTGATCCCAGTTCGGATAACGCTCAATGAAGCGGGTCATGGCCTGCTGGAGAGGCTCAGGCAACTCGGAATGGAAGCTCACCACCGATTCACCACCATCGGGACAGACCGAGCTGGCATCACCTGCGGAGGCAGTGGACGTCGTGAAGACGGTCTGAGTTGAATCAAGTGCCTGCACGTGGTGTATCCCGAAGCCAACGAACGGTAATCAGTTCTCCACATTCAGCAGCCGAACGTCAAGACGAGAGACACGGGGGAATCCCACGAGCTCTCACCTTGAGACCCCAGTTGCGAAGCCCTTTTTCGACGCAGCGAATCCAACACAAGCGAAATCCAGAGAAGCGACCTCGGCCGTCAAGGGGTAGGGACCGACGGAGAGTTTTTTCCACAGAACCCAGCCCGAGCCGAAAACCGAGCCCTCGGCCTGTGGAAAACCTGTGAAGGACTTGCGCCAAGCGCGCGGAAAAACATTCAGAACTTTTCCATAAGCCCTGCCTATGGAGCACCGCAGTCCCAGGTCGTTCTCATCGCCTCAACGAATGCCTGGGCCGCTGGAGCCTTCCAGTGCAGCTCGACCCCCCTTGCGCCAGGAACACTCTGAAGGAGCACCTGCAGACTCCAGTGCTCCCGGTCACCATCCAGGCATCCCCACCAGGAACCGCACTCCATCTCAAGCTCAATGGACTCTTCGTCCATGAGCTGACTCTGAAGGGACGCATGCTGGCTTTGAAGAGCAGACAGCAGGTTCGTGAGCCCGTCCCACTCGTCGGATCGGAGCTCGACAGCCCAGCCTTCACCGCCGATCAGGACGGGAAACTCCGGGCGGGATGGATCATGGACCAGGCGCCAACCTGGCCCTTCCTGCTGGATCATCCAGGCAGGAGGTCAGGCTGATCCTGCTCATCGCTGAGTTCAACGATCGCTCGCTGCACCGGCTTCACGCTCGACTCCTCGAGCAGACCATCAAAATCATCAAATCGTCGCTGCTTGGCACGGAAAGCGATGCGAACCGTTGTGAGATAGCGATTGCTCGATTGGCGAATCAGACTCTCGCCGCGCTTGGCAAGGTCCTGTGAATCCACACCAGCGCTGATCACGGTCGTCCTGACGAGAATCGACCATCTTAATTGAGCATGTCGCTGTGAAAGGGCACATGCACCGGATAGGAACGCTGATGGCCACGCGGCGTCTTCAGAACAATCTGGCGTCCGAGCCCAAGCGCCATCAACGGCCGCCGCAGCAGTGCCACGAGTGCACTGACCTCT
>JBGKDM010000037.1:0-1777 GCA_042954165.1 Synechococcus sp. | reverse complement strand
GGGCCAGGCTTCTACGGCAACCGAACGGCCAGCGGCGAGGTCTACCGGCCGGGCACGATGACCGCTGCGCACCGCACCCTTCCCTTCGGGACCCGAGTGCGTGTCACCAATCTCTGGAACGGCCGCACTGCCGTGATCCGGATCAATGACCGAGGCCCATTTGTTGCCCATCGTGTGATCGATCTCGGCCATGGCGCTGCCACCACGCTTGGACTGGTCGCGTCGGGAATTGCCCAGGTTCGACTTGAGGTGTTGCGCTGACTCTTCAGATCCTCAGAACGCTGTCAGACCTGCGGTCCTGGCGTGCTCAGCAGCAGTCTCCCGTGCATTTCGTGCCCACGATGGGCGGGTTGCACCAAGGCCATGCGCAGCTCATGGTTCATGCCCGTCGGTTGCAGCAAGCCCCCTGCTCCGTGCTGGCCAGTGTCTACGTGAATCCACTCCAGTTCGGGGCTGGTGAGGATTTCGAGCGCTATCCGCGCACGTTCGACGCTGATTGCGCTGTTGCCGAGCATGCCGGTGCCGATGCGCTCTGGTGCCCGACCGATCAGCAGATCTATCCCCAGGGCGCTGATCAGGTGTTTCGTCTTCGGGTTCCCCCGTCGTTGCAGGGACCCCTTTGCGGTGCTGGTCGGCCGGGGCATTTCGATGGCGTCGCCACAGTGGTCAGTCGCTTGCTTGCCCTGGTGCGGCCTGCTGTGCTTGTGCTGGGGGAAAAGGACTGGCAGCAACTCACGATTGTTCGCGCCCTGGTTTCCGAGCTGGCACTCCCCGTGCGGGTCTGCGGCTGCCCCACGGTGCGGGATGCCGATGGATTGGCGAGCAGCTCCAGGAACAGGTATCTCAGCGACAGGGAGCGTCAAAGGGTCCTGGTCCTGCCACGGGTGCTTCAGGAGGCTGCGGATGCTGTGCGTCGGAGCGGTGACTCCATTGACCTGGCTGCTCTGTCCAGGTCAATGGAAAGGGAAGGTCTTGCGGTGGAGTATGTAGAGGTCGTCAACCCCTCCGATCTGCAGCCCGCGCCGGAAGATCAGGCTTGCCGACTTCTCGCGGCCGCAGTGCGTTGCGGCACGACCCGATTGATCGATCACATCGCGCTGATGACCCGTTCTCCCATCGTTGCCATCGACGGTCCCGCCGGTGCGGGCAAAAGCACGGTGACCCGTGCCGTTGCCGAACGTCTGGGACTTCTTTATCTCGACACCGGCGCGATGTATCGCGCCGTGACCTGGTGGGTGCTTGAGCAGGGACTGGATCCTGATGACGTCGCTGCGGTTGAACCTGCGCTGGAAGGCCTGGTCGTGGAGCTCGATCCCCTTGTTGAGGGTGTGCAAGCCGTGCGTGTCAATGGCACGGATGTCACCGAGGTGATTCGCGACCCGCGCGTCACGGCCAGGGTGTCCGCGGTGGCGGCCCATGGCTGTGTGCGTGCGCTGTTGACTGCCCAGCAACAGCGCCTTGGGACCCGTGGCGGACTGGTGGCGGAAGGTCGGGATATCGGCACGGCTGTGTTTCCTGACGCTGACGTCAAGGTGTTTCTGACAGCAACGCCTGCGGAGAGGGCACGTCGTCGTGCCCAGGATCTTGAACGTCGCGGCTTCGATGTTCCGTCTCTCGCGGACCTCGAAGCTCAGATTGTGCAGCGTGATCAGCTCGACAGCTCCAGGGAGGTGGCCCCTCTCGTGCAGGCTGAGGACGCCACGGAGCTGATCACCGATGGCATGGGGATCGAGGCTGTGATCGATGCCCTGGTTGATCTCTTCCGCGCCAAGATCCC
>JBGKDM010000036.1:0-13790 GCA_042954165.1 Synechococcus sp. | reverse complement strand
TGCGCGTGCCGCCCAGCAGCAGCGCGAGGCCCGTTCCGGTGTCACCGGCACCTCCTATGAGCAGGGCAACCGCATCACCGGCCCTTTTGACATGGCTGGCGGCAAGGTGACCGGTACGGAGCAGTTCCGCTTCGACAACCGCGAATTCCAGAACCGTCAGCAGCAGCGTCAGTTCCAGCCCACGGTTGCCGTCGTCAGCGAGCCGCCAGCTAAGCCTGCCTCCCGCGTCACCGGCGAAGGGTCCTCCACAAAGATCACCGGCGATGACTGGGATCGTGGCGACCACGTCACCGGTACGGAAGGTGCATCCGCTCGGCGTCGCAATCCCAGCCGCCCTGGCCCAATGAGCGCCATGTCTCCCTTTGAACGCAAGCGCAATGAGGAGTCCGAATGGCCTGTAAGCCGTGTGACCGGTTCCAGCGGTAACACCGAGAAGGGTTCCCTGATCACCGTCTCCGGCGGCGCACGGGGCTGACGCGCGGATGGGTCGCTCCAAAGCCGTTCGGAGCGGGCGTCCATCGGCGCCCACAGCTCCCACCAGGCGTCAACTCAAGCAAGCACGTACCTCGGCACGTGCTCCAGAGATGACGCCCGAATCGTCCAGCACGGATCGTTCAGCCCGCACTGTGGCGCTTGAGCGTCGCAAGGCACTCACCACCACCGGGAAGGCCGCCGTTCTCAACGCAGGTTCTGTGTCAGCTGGACGCATTCGCTCCAGCAGCGATCACAGCCGCCCTGTCAGCCAGCAGCACCCCACTTGGGTGCGCCGTGAAAGGTCAGGCAGCACCTCGCCAACGATCGGATCCGGAGCCGATGATGCCTGTTCTCCGGCATCACGGTTTCGTAGCGCCACTGATGCCCGTCGTGGTGTGCTCGGAACCCATCCTCTGACTGATCTTGCGGCCAACAACCATCTGAAGGCCTACGAAGATCAGGTCAAGGGTCGCTTTGAGCGCATCGTTCCTGTGCTTCAGAAGGTGTCTGCCCTTCAGCACGACGCTGATTTTCTGGTGCAGGCACAGCGTCTGTCCCGTTCAGAGCTCGGGTTTGATCTTCCTGATCACATCCTCGAGAAATCCTGGGTGCGCCCCCTCGATATGCGTGCCCTGTTCGCCTGGTGTGTGTTCCAGTCCCATCAGGCCTTCAGTGAACGCTTTTTCCTGGAGGACCCTCTCGATGCGGCTGCCGGCAGCACCCGGTCCATCGCCTTCAATTCCTTCCTCCTGGACTGCGGCTTCCATCTGCTTGATGTGACGCCATGCGCCGACGGACGCCTGGCCCATTCCGTGGCCTACGCCCTGCGCATCCCATTCAGCGCCGTTCGCCGTCGTTCCCATGCCGGCGCCATGTTCGATGTCGAGAACACGGTCAATCGCTGGGTCAAAACCGAGCACCGTCGCTACCGGGAAAGCCTTCCCAATGAGCCCCATGCGCCGACCCGTTACCTCAAGGTCGTGCTCTATCACTTCAGTTCACTGGATCCTGAGCATCAGGGTTGCGCCGCCCATGGCAGCGATGATTCCCTTGCCGCCCGTGCAGGTCTTCAGCGCCTTCACGACTTTCGCGAGGCGGTGGAGAACAGTTTCTGTTGCGGTGCTTCGGTGGACCTTCTCCTGCTGGGTCTCGATACCGATACCGATGCCATCCGCGTCCATGTTCCCAATCGAGATGGAGATATTCAGCTCGACCGTTGGCTCTGTGCGCGAAGCCTCTACGACAGCACTGCAACCCTGACGCCGACCCAGGCCTCCGATGCGGTCACGGCAGCTGTCACGACCCACTGTGCGGATGCTCCCGATCCTGGGATGGTTCGTTTCATCAGCCAGTTGCTGATCAATAATTTCTCTCAGCAGGACTACGTTCGCTCGTCGCATCAGGGTCCCTATCCCGACGCTGGCCATGCCGAACGTTTCATTGGTGTCGGGATCGGCTTCAAGGAGGTTCATCTCCGCAATCTCACCTACTTCGCCCATCTCGACACGGTCGAGGAAGGGGCACCTGACCTCGATGTCGGCGTCAAGATCTTCAAGGGGCTCAACGTCTCCCGTGATCTCCCCATTCCTGTGGTGGTCCGTTTCGACTACTCCGGCAAGGTGCCTGGAGCCAGGCAACGGGCGATCGCTGATTGCCAGCGAGTGCAGGACGCCATCACCACCCGGTACAGCGATCTCGTCAGCGAAGGATTGCTCCACACCATGCTCACGGTCCGTGACCGTGACCAGCCCAATCCTGCCGAAGCGGTAGGGTCCACCCTCGATCCTGTGCAACAGGAGGCCCACTGATCATGCTGATCGTCAAGGTCGTCAAGCCGCTCGTCTCCACCAATCGGATCCCCGATTTCGAGCACAAACATCTCCAGGTCGTCCTCGACGGGAGCACCAAGAAGGTCGCCGTCGATGCTGTCGGTGCCAAGCCCGGTGACTGGGTGATCTGTGTGAGCAGCTCCGCTGCCCGCGAGGCCGCCGGCAGCAAGTCCTATCCCAGTGACCTGACCATCGTCGGGATCATCGACCACTGGGAGCCCGATCCTCCCAAAGGCTCGTCTGCGTCTGCTCCCAAGGGTGCTGCGGGCTGATGGAGATCATGCAGGTGCTGGGAACACTGGTCTGTACCTACCGCGTTGCCGGTCTGGATCACATGCACCTGCGCATTCTCAAGAACAACAAGGGCAAGAAGCTCGTTGCCGTCGACCCTGTCGGGGCTCGCGAAGGCAACTGGGTGTTCACAGCCAGCGGTTCGGCTGCACGCCATGCCTGCCCCGATAACACCGTGCTCACCGATCTCACCATCGGCGGGATCATTGACCACTGGACACCGGACGGATAGCTGATCCCCGCCCGCTTTCCGTCCTGACACCCTCCTTCTTTCCATGGCCACACCTGCTCCCCGTCGCCGCTCATCCGCCTCCACCAGCGCCAAGGCTGCAGGCACCACAGCGTCCAATACTCCAACGTCTGCCGCCAAGGCCACTGTGGATGTCACTCCCGTGGCGAAGGCCACACCGTCTGCAGCGACCGCAACCCGCCGCACCCCTGCTGCTCGCGGCGCCAAAGCCTCGTCATCTTCGTCTGCTGGTGTTGGCCGTTCAGGCTCCGGCAAGGGTGCAGGTTCTTCAGCCATGGCGGCTGTTCCAGCTCCTCTGTCGCCTGTTCAGGGGATCGCTCTCGGCATGATCGAAACCCGCGGCGTGGTGCCCGCGATCGAGGCTGCCGATGCGATGACCAAGGCCGCTGAGGTCACCCTCATCAGCCGTGAGTTTGTCGGTGGTGGATACGTCACCGTGATGGTCCGCGGTGAGACCGGTGCCGTGAATGCAGCGGTCCGTGCCGGTGCCGATGCCTGTGAGCGTGTGGGTGATGGCCTCGTGGCCGCCCACATCATCGCCCGTCCTCACCAGGAGGTTGAACCCGCCCTGGCTCCGTCGGGTGCCCTGCGTCGCCTCTGATCGTCAACCCTCTGTGAACGCCGTCCTTAAAGCCGCGTCGTTCGCGATCGCTGCTTTCTAAACTCCGCCGTTAGCGCAGTCAGCCGCTGCTCAAGACTCCCTCATCCTTTTGAACTCGGCCCTTTCTCTGCCCATTCAGACCTCCTGGCTGATCCCGGTCTACGGGTTCGTCGGAGTTCTGGTCGCGTTGCCTTGGGCGGCTGGGTGGTTCCGTCGCGACGCGCATCGTCCGGCGGCCTACCTCAACATCCTTCTGACCCTTCTCGCGTTCGTCCACGGAAGTCTCGTGCTCCGCGACGTTCTCGCGGATGGCCCCGCCACGCTTCACTTCCCTTGGCTGACCGTTGCTGACCTGCAGCTCGACATCAGCTTCAGTCTGTCGCTGACCAACGTTGCGGCTCTTGAGCTGATCACAGGCCTCAGCCTGGTTTCCCAGGTGTATTCACTGGGTTACCTCGACAAGGAATGGGCCCTGGCCAGGTTCTTTGCCCTACTGGGTTTCTTTGAAGGAGCGATGTCGGGTGTCGTTCTCAGCGACACCCTGTTCCAGAGCTACTTCCTTCTGGAGATGCTCACCCTCTCCACCTATCTCCTGGTGGGGTTCTGGTACGCCCAGCCCCTCGTCATCACTGCCGCCCGGGATGCCTTTCTCACCAAGCGTGTTGGTGATGTTCTCCTGCTCATGGGCGTGGTGGCCCTCGCCGCCTATGCCGGCGTGATGGGCTTCGATGATCTTTATGCCTGGGCGGCGCAGGACAAACTCTCCCCACTGGCCACAACTCTCATCGGGCTTGGCCTGATTGCAGGTCCGATGGGCAAGTGTGCCCAGTTCCCCATGCACCTTTGGCTGGATGAGGCCATGGAGGGGCCGAATCCAGCATCCATTCTTCGGAACTCCGTCGTCGTCACCTGCGGCGCCATCGTGCTCCTCAAGGTGATGCCGCTTCTCCAGCATGCTCCTGTCACCCTGGTGGTTCTGCAGGTGGTGGGCGCGATCAGTGCGATCGGAGGCTCTCTCGTCTCGATCGCCCAGGTCGATATCAAGCGGACACTCTCTTACTCAACCACGGCTTACCTGGGCTTGGTCTTCATCGCCATTGCCCTGCAGGTGCCCGTTCTGGCACTGCTGATTCTCTTTTCCCACGCCGTCTCTAAGGCCCTGCTCTCCATGAGCGTTGGTGGTGTGATCGCATCCACAAACTGTCAGGACATCACGGAACTGGGTGGTCTGGGGGGGCGGATGCCGGCGACGACAACCTCCTTCCTGATCGGTTCAGCCGGCCTTGTCGGCCTTCTTCCCCTGGGCGGTTTTCTCTGCCTCGCTCAGTCTGTGGAGCTGATCGGTTCCAGATCCGCAGGCCTGGTGATCATTTTTCTGCTCACCAATGCCTTGACAGCACTCAACCTGGTCCGGGTCTTCCGTCATGTCTTCCTCGGTCAGCCGCTGCTGAAGACCCGCCGATCCGCGGAAGTCAACTGGCAGATGGCCTCCCCCATGGTTGCCCTGGCTGTGATCGTGCTGCTGACACCGATCTTCCTCATCCGTCTGGAGTCCCTTGATGGACTTCTTGCCTTTCCCGTCTGGGCTGCTGGCCTCGTGGTCGGCAGTGGTGTTGCAGGCGTGCTTGCGGGTGCCCTGATCCCTCTCAGCAAAGCCTGGTCCCGCTCGATCAACCCTCTGGTGCGTTGGATCCAGGACCTTCTCGCCTTTGATTTCTACACCGAGCGCTTCTACCGACTCACCATCGTCAATGTCGTCGGGGCCTTTTCACGGCTTGCCTATGCCTTTGACCGTGTCGTGGTGGATGGCCTGCTCCATTTCATGGCCCGGTTCTCGCTTGACAGTGCCGACAGCCTCAAGCTCAGCATCAGCGGAAAAAGTCAGACCTATGTGCTCACCGTTGTCGCGGCCATTCTTCTGTTCCTCACCTCGGTGAACTGGCTTCTCCGTTGATCAGACCATGATGTTGCTCACTGTCCTGCTTCTGATCCCGTTCCTGGGCGCCCTGATCCTCAGTGTTCTTCCCGGGACACACTCCAGTGACCTCCTCCGGCGGATCACCGCTGGTGTGTTGGTGCTCCAGTGTCTTGCCAGCCTCTGGACTCTTGTCCCCTTCGATCCCGCGGATCCTGGACTGCAGCTCGTTGAATCGGTCAGCTGGCTCCCCAGCATCGGTCTGGACTATGCGCTGGCTGTGGATGGCCTGTCCATGCCTTTGGTGCTGATGAACGGGGTGCTTTGCCTTGTGGCTGCCCTTGCATCCCGGAACATCACCAACAGACCAAGGATCTACTTCGCCCTTCTCCTGGTGATCAGTGGCGCTGTCAACGGTGCCTTCCTCTCCCAGAACCTCCTGCTGTTCTTCCTGTTCTATGAACTGGAACTGATCCCTTTGTGGCTTTTGATTGCGGTCTGGGGTGGAGCCAACCGTGCCTACGCCTCCACCAAGTTCCTGATCGTCACGGCTGTGTCAGGTGTCTTGATCCTGGGAGCTTTTCTCGGACTGTCCCTGGCAACGGGCACCGTTGACTTCAATGTCAACCCGATTCTTCCGGGTGCCATGCCCATCGCCACCCAGCTGCTGCTGATGGGTGCTTTGCTCATTGGGTTCGGGATCAAGATTCCTCTCTTCCCGTTTCACACCTGGCTCCCTGATGCCCACACCGAGGCCTCGACGCCTGTTTCCGTTCTTCTGGCTGGTGTTCTGCTGAAGCTCGGCACTTACGGTCTTCTGCGCTTCTGCCTTGGCCTCTTCCCAGAAGCCTGGCAGATCGCATCGCCCTGGTTGGCTGGATGGGCTGCTGTGTCCGTCCTCTACGGGTCCCTCGCTGCCATCGCCCAGACGGACATGAAGCGGATGGTCGCTTACAGCTCCGTTGGGCACATGGGTTATGTGCTGCTTGCCGCAGCGGCGGCAACGCCGCTGGGTCTCATGGGCGCCCTGTTCCAGATGGTCAGCCACGGGCTGATTTCTGCGGTTCTGTTCCTGGTCGTTGGTGTTGTCTACGAACGCACCGGCACCCGTGATCTGAATATCCTGCGCGGTCTTCTCAATCCTCAGCGC
Organism: Synechococcus sp.; assembly: GCA_042954165.1. GTDB lineage: Bacteria > Cyanobacteriota > Cyanobacteriia > PCC-6307 > Cyanobiaceae > Synechococcus_C. The sequence continues at coordinate 7,280 of JBGKDM010000036.1, read as the reverse complement.
GGCCTTCCACTCAGCGGAACACTCATGATCATCGGAGTGATGGCCAGTGCAGGTATTCCCGGAATGGCGGGCTTCATCTCGGAATTTCTGATCTTCCGAGGCAGTCTCGAACCCTTCCCTGCAGCCACGCTGTTCAGCATGGTGGGCTCTGGTCTGACGGCTGTGTATTTCCTTCTGCTTGTGAACCGTGCCTTCTTCGGTCGTATGGCCATTGCTTCGGGTGACGATCCCAATCCACGTGTTCTCCTTCCTGTTCCACTGGATCAACAGATGCCAGCCATCCTTCTCTCTCTCGGCATCCTTGTTCTCGGCCTCGTGCCCCATCTCCTGGTCGGGCTCAGTGAGTCATCCACAGCGGGCCTCAGTGATTTTGCCCTTGCCGTGATCCGTGGAGGTGCAGCCTGATGACCGCAACCCAGACCGCCCCCAACGCCGCCGTGCTTCCCGACTTCGACGAACTGGTGAGCAGGTTGCTGGCTGACACGCCACTGCTGGCCGACACGCCCGACCATCTTCTTCAGGTGGTGAATGTGCTCGAGAGCTACGGGATTGTGCTTGACGCCTACAGCAGGAATCTCGTCTATCAGGGAGAAACCCAGCTGCTGAATCCCTTCCCGGTGATGCGCTTCTTCCATGAGGGTTTCTCGCTGGCGCGGCTGAAGCGACATCTCGCTGGGGACAGGATCAACTACGAGTACGCCGAGTACTGCCAGAAGGCAATGTTCTGGCATGCGACCGGAGGGATGGATGCCTATTTCGATTCCCAGCCTTTCCTCGATGCCTGTGATCGGGTGATTCAACTGCGTTCCAAGCGGGATCCCCTGATCGCCCTGATCAATCGTTTCTTCCCGGCATTCGCGCCCGAGTCGATTCGTTCGCTCACCACGATCTACGCCCTTGGCCTGTTCTGGCGTGTGATGAGCGACATCTTCATCGACCTTGCTCGCCGATACAGGATCGGGGAGGTCGCCTGCGTCAATGATGTTGTCCATCACATCCGAGATGGTCTTGTCACCGCGGCAGCCAATCCGATCGTCTACAAGGTGAACGAATCCGGTGAGGACATCTGGATTCTTCCTCCCGAAGCGGGCCTGATTTTCCTGACTGACGTCGCCGTTCCCTACGTGGAGGCGGTCTTCTTTCGCGGGATGCCATTCCTGGGAACGGTGTCTTACAACGCCCAGGCGCAACAGATCGCCCCTGACATCAGCAGTTTCTGTTATGGCGCGCTCTACGCCGACCCCATCCCAAGCATGGGGGCCGGGATCCCCCCGAGCCTCTGCATGTCTGACATGTACCGGAATCTTCCTGACGAATTGAGCCGCTGGTACGACAGCCATGGCCGTGGACAGGTTGATGCCCATGTTCAGATCTGCGTCAGCTTTCAGAAATCCATGTTCTGCGTCACCAATGGCGCGATCGCTGGGACGATGCCCCATCCTCTCGATACAGCCGATCCTGCTGAACAGCAGGCCAACCGCGAGCATGCGTCAGCCTGGGCTGGTCGCCTGATGGGATGTCGCCGGGAGGCGTTGCTTTAGGTTCGGCTCAGTGCTGAAGCTGGTGGCCGTGAATCACGACTGGGAGGAAAGACAGCGTCCGGTTCGTCTGGAACGGCGCTTCGAATTCGAGACCTACAACGACACCCGTGATTTTCTTGACCGTCTCGGGACGCTCAGTGAAGACAGGCAGCGCTTTCCAGATATCAGTTTCGGTCGCACCTATGTGAACATCACATTGCGACCCCAGGATGAGACGGAAGGGGCGTTGTTGCAGGGTGAGGATCACGCCTTCGCTGCAGCGGTTGATGGATTGCTCAATTGATCTTTCGGCCAATTATCACCAGTCAGGTGTCGCCGAGGTTCTGGACCAGCTGGAGCATGAACTGGTCGGATTGAGTCCGGTCAAGACGAGGATCCGCGAAATCGCAGCGCTTCTCCTGGTGGAGCAGGCACGTCGCTCCCTCAGCCTCACGAGCGACGTGCCTGGGCTGCATATGTCGTTCACGGGAAATCCAGGAACGGGCAAAACCACTGTTGCAAGCAGGATCTCGCAGATTCTTCATCGCCTTGGTTATCTGAGGAAGGGCCATCTTGTGGCCGTCACCCGTGACGATCTTGTCGGTCAGTACGTCGGCCATACCGCTCCCAAGACGCGGGAGATGATTCAGCGGGCTCAGGGTGGGGTGTTGCTGATTGATGAGGCGTATTACCTCCACAAGCCTGGAAATGAACGCGATTATGGCGACGAGGCGATTGAGATCCTTCTCCAGGAGATGGAGAAGCGGCGAGGCGATTTCGTCGTGATCTTCGCTGGCTACAAAAAGGAGATGGACCTCTTCTATCAATCCAATCCAGGTCTCAAATCCAGAGTGTCTCACCACATTGATTTCCCTGAATACAGCGATCAGGAATTGAGGGAGATTGCTCAGAAACTTCTCGTTCAGCAGAACTATCGCTTTGACCCCACCGCTGAGCTTGCGTTTGCTGATTACATTCGCCGCCGCCGCGAGCTTCCCTTCTTCGCCAATGCCCGTTCGATTCGCAATGCCATCGATCGGATGCGCCTGCGACAGGCCAATCGTTTGTTCTCGCGCATGGAGGCCCCTTTGAGCCGGGAGGACCTGATCACGATTCAGGCCTCAGACATTCTTTGCAGCAGGGTTTTTGACGGTGAAATTGAGGGGCGTGATCCCTCCTGTCCTCTCACCTGACTCTGCTCAGGTCAATCTTTGGGAGATTCCAGATCGCGCCGAATCAGCGCAAGCAGATAGGAGGGAGCTTTGTAACGGCTGGGAAGACAGCGGTTGAGGGTTTCGAGATGCCCCCAGCAGACTGTTTTCTTGATGTCGTCGACGCTGCGCCCCTCCTTCAGAAGACGCCTCAGGGCCTTGCAGTAAAGGGGATAACCCGCTTCGAGTTCACCGATGGTGAGTTTGGCCTGGGCCATGAAATCTCGCAGCGCACCTTTCAACCTATGAAACCGCCGGGGCGTCTCGGGACTTTTTCCCCTTTAACCGAGATAAGCGACACAGTCGATTTCGACCCTGGCGCCCATCGGCAGCGCTGCAACCTCCACACAGGCCCTGGCAGGACTGACGCCGTCACCGAACATCTCGGCGTAAAGCGCATTCACCTTCTGGAAGTCATTCAGGTCGGCCAGGAAGACAGTTGTGCGCACAACACGTGAGGCATCGGTGCCCGCGGCCGTCAGGACAGCGGCCAGATTCTTGAGCACCTGGCGGGCCTCCGCTTCCACATCACCGTCACCCACCATCGCTCCAGTGGCCGGATCCAGAGGAATCTGTCCCGAGCAGTACAGCCAGTCGCCCGCCTTCACAGCCTGGTTGTAAGGACCGACCGGAGCCGGGGCCAATGCGGTGGTGACGGCCTGATTCGGTGAAGACGACATCGTTGACACGCAAAATGGGTCTGCATCATCGCCCTCGGGGTTCATGGCGAGGAGTCAGTTCCTTTGACAGTGTCGGACGATTCAGCTGCCACCCGCTTGCTCGCCGCGGTTGAGGCCTCCAAGGAGCCCCCGGTCGAGGTCCGCGGGTTGTGGCATCGCTACGCGGCCTCGAGTGATGAATGGACCCTTCAGGGCATCGACCTTGCGCTTCAGCCCGGTGAGCTGGTCGGGCTTCTGGGGCCATCTGGGTGCGGGAAGACCACGCTGCTGAGGTTGATCGCCGGTTTCGAGCGTCCCTCCCTCGGTGAGGTGTGCATGCACGGTCGCGCCGTTGCCACATCGCAGCGCTGCCTGCCTCCGGAGCGTCGCGGTGTGGGCATGGTCTTTCAGGACTATGCCCTGTTCCCCCATCTCACGGCCTGGGACAACACCTGTTTCGGGCTTCGCCGTGGGCAGGACACCAGTCGTGCCGCCTGGTTGCTTGAACTCCTCGGTCTGGAGAGGCTGATCGAGCGCTACCCCCACGAACTGTCAGGCGGCCAGCGTCAGAGGCTGGCGCTGGCCCGGGCCCTTGCTCCCGCACCCGCTGTCGTTCTGCTGGACGAGCCGTTCTCCAATCTGGACGTGGAGGTGCGCCTGCGCCTGCGCAGTGAACTCCCGGCCGTGCTCAGTCGCTGCGGCACATCGGGAATTCTGGTCACCCATGACCCGGCCGAGGCCCTGGCCATCTGTGACCGCGTCGCCGTGATGCAGGACGGGGTTCTGCATCAATGCGCCTCTCCGCGCGTCCTGGTGGAATCCCCTGCCACCCCCTTTGTCGGGCGATTCGTGCTTCAGGGCAACCTCATCCCCGTGACGCATGTGGGAGGAGCGATCTGGCGCTGCTCGCTGGGCCCCCTGGTGGCCAGATCGTCTGATCCGCCGTCATCCCTTTCCGGCAATGCGCCGGAATCCGTTCTGCTGGTGGATCCAGGAGCGATCCAGCTGCAGCTGGACCCTGAGGGAGAGGCCTGTGTGATGGGTCGTGAGTTTCTGGGCCGTGAATGGCTCTATCGCGTTGAAGCGGGCGGCCAGCAGCTGCGCATCAGTCTTCCCCTCGCGCAGGATCACCAGAGGGGGACCCGCTGCAACCTCCGACTGCATGACGATGCAACCGTGTTGCTGTTCCCCCAGCGTCTGGCCCTCAGGTCCAGCGCTCATCCGCGCCACTGATCCTTGTGGCTCCGAAGCTCGGCGAGTTCTTCGGCCGACTCAGCCTGCAGGAAAAGATTGGTTCGCTTTTCCAGGGCGATGGAGCTGGGCAGGCTGCTTTCACCTCGGGAACGCAGCGCTTTGACCTGTTCAAGTCGGCTTTTGATGGCGGAGTCGTCGGGTCTCAGTTGTGCCGCCCAGCGGAGATTCGCTTCGGTGTATTCATGCGCGCAATGCACGCCTGTGTCCTCCGGCAGCGATGCCAGGGTTCGCAGTGCCCTGTGCATGTCGTCGGCGTTGCCTTCGAACAGCCGGCCGCAGCCGCCCCCGAACAGCGTGTCACCACAGAAGAGAGCCGCAGCGCCGCCTGATTCATCCCCGGCAGGAAGGACGAAGGCGATGTGACAGCGCGTATGGGCGGGAACGTCGATCACACTCACCATCTGCCCCAGAAGTGCGACCTGATCTCCCCCTCTGACGGAGATCGTCTGCAGTGGAATGCGGTCCCGATCGTCGGCGGCCGCGATCACCTCGGCATCGGGCCAGCGATTGATCAGCGCTGGAGTGCCTCCGATGTGGTCGGAATGGTGATGGGTCTGCAGCACCGCGTCCAGGTCCAGGTCGCGTTCCTCCAGCCATGCGATCACCGGATCACCCACGGCGGGATCGACCACGACCGCTTTCCCGGCCCGCACCCAGATCCAGATGATGTTGTCGCTCAAGACGGGGATCTGATGGATGCCCTCGGCGACCGCGACAGGCCTCAGGGCGATCGGCGGGGTCGGGGGCATCGTTAAAGTCCAGGTCGAAGCTTCAATCCATGATCACCGTCGCTCTGGCCAAAGGGGCGCTGCTGAAGGATTCGGTGGCGCGTTTCACGGCAGCCGGTCTTGATTTCTCAGCGGTTCTTGACCCTGACAACCGCCAGCTGATGGTGCCGTCCCGCTGCGGCAGAGCCAGGGCTCTGCTCGTTCGCAATGGGGATGTGCCTGTTTATGTCGCCTACGGCCAGGCCCAGCTCGGTGTTGTCGGCTACGACGTGCTCCGAGAGCACCAGATGCCTGTCGCCCAGCTTGTTGACCTCCAGTTCGGAGGTTGCCGGATGTCCGTGGCCGTCAAGGAAAGCAGCGGTTATCGGAGGGCGTCGGACCTTCCACCCCACTGCAGGGTCGCCAGCAAGTTCACCCGTTGCGCCCGGGACTACTTCGATGACCTCGATCTTCCTGTCGAGCTGGTGCACCTGACCGGCTCCGTGGAACTGGGGCCGATCACAGGGATTGCTGAGGCCATCGTTGATCTTGTGGCGACAGGTCGCACCCTTCGCGACAACGGCCTTGTCGCGATCGAGGATCTGTTTCACACCACAGCGCGGCGGGTGGGCCATCCCCTAGCGATGCGTCTTGACAACGGTGAGCTGCGGGAGATTGTCGATGCGATGCGCCAGGCCACGCCGGTGTCTGTGGTGAGCGCCTGATGGCGGGATCCGATCTGCAGAGGGTCAAGCGACTGGGGCGCTACCTCAGTCGTGACCGACGTCGTCTGTCCCTGACCCTGGTGCTCCTGGTGCCTCTCGCCCTTGCGGGAGCCATCCAGCCCCTGCTGGTCGGGCAGGCCATTGCCGTCCTGCGGCGCGTCGGTGGTGACACAAAGGAATCCGTGCTTCCTGTCTTTCAGGGGCTGGAGACGCCCGTGGCGCTCAATCTGATCGTCACTGTGCTGCTGTTCTCAGTGTTCCTGCGGCTGGCCCTTCAGGGAATTCAGCTCTTCAACATCCAGGCAGTCGGTCAACGGCTGACGGCGCGCATTCGTGAGGATCTGTTTGCCCATGCGATCAATCTGTCTGTCCGGTTCCATGACCGCATGCCCGTCGGCAAGCTCCTGACGCGGCTCACCAGTGATGTCGACGCCCTTGCCGAGGTCTTCGGCAGCGGTGCAGTCGGGGTTCTCGGCGACCTGGTCAGCCTGTCCGTGATTGCTGTGACGATGCTTCTTGTGGAGTGGCGCCTCGGCGTGCTGCTGCTGGTCGTGCAGATTCCCGTGACGCTGGTCATCCTCTGGCTTCAGCGTCGTTATCGCAAAGCCAACTATCGGGTGAGGGAGGAGCTGTCCCAGCTCAACGCTGACTTTCAGGAGAACCTGCAGGGGCTGGAGGTGGTTCAGATGTTCCGCCGTGAAGCCGTCAATGGTGACCGCTTCAACACCACAGGACTTGCTTACCGCAGGGCGGTGAATGGAACGATCTTCTTCGACAGCAGCATCTCGGCCTTCATCGAATGGGTGGCGCTCGGTGCCGTGGCCATGGTTCTTGCCCTCGGCGGTTGGATGGTCACCGCTGGTGCCATGGGGCTCGGAACCCTCACCACCTTCATCCTCTATTCCCAGAAGCTTTTCGACCCGCTGCGGCAGCTCGCGGAACGCTTCACCCAGATCCAGGGGGGACTCACCGCCGTCGAACGGATCGGTGAACTCCTCGAAGAGCCCCTGGAGATCACCGACCGCCAGGCTTCGCCATCCGCCACTGAGTCCAGGAAGCTGGCTACAGCCAGGGATCCTCGTGGCGAGGTGATCTTTGAGAACGTCACGTTCGCCTATCGGCCTGACGAGCCGATCCTGCGCGATCTCAGCTTTCGCATCGCCGCGGGCGAGCATGTGGCGCTGGTGGGTCCGACGGGATCGGG
>JBGKDM010000035.1:0-1999 GCA_042954165.1 Synechococcus sp. | reverse complement strand
CCGACCCTTCTCACCCTGGAGCCTTTTGCTGTGCATTGGTTGCAACCATGCTGACACCGGGGCACATCGAACCATCCGACATCTGGGTGGTGACGGATCTTGACGGGACCCTCCTCGACCACGCCTACGACTGGAGCGCGGCGAAACCCGCCCTGCGTTGGCTGAAGCAGATCGGCGTCGCGGTGATTCCATGCACGAGCAAAACCGCCGAGGAAGTGCGTCGTTTCCGGCAGGACGCCGATCTCGATGGGCCTTTCATTGTCGAGAACGGCGGTGCGATTCACGGCGGAGCGGGCCAGTCCGCCTGGGAACGGGGCCTCGGTCAACCGCATCAGGCCCTGAAGAAACAGCTCAAGGCCCTAGAGACAAGGGTCGGCACACCACTCCGTGCCCTGGAGGACCTCAGTCCTGATGAGGTCACTGCGCTGACAGGTCTCAAGGGCGAGGCTGCGGCCATGGCTCAGCGGCGCTCCTGGAGCGTCCCCTTCCTGAACACGCCTGAAGCAATGCGGGATCGGCTCGAGGAGGAAGCCGAGGCACTCGACCTCACCGTGGTGCAGGGCAACCGGATGAGTCACCTCCTGCAGGCCGGAACAAGCAAGGGGCAGGCCCTCAAGGCTTTAAAAGACCACTTCGACCAGAAGGATGTTCATGTTTTGGCCCTTGGAGACTCCCCCAATGATCTGCCTCTTCTGAACGCTGGCGACCACAGTGTGGTGGTGCCTGGAGCGCAGGGGGCTCACCCGAAGCTGCGAGCTTCGGTGGCATCAGGTGACTTCGCGTTGGCCCCCGCCGCCCATGCCGTGGGCTGGGCCTGCAGCGTCTTGTCGCACGTCAGGACCCTCGTGCCTCCAGCACTGGCAGCAACCGCTCCAGAGCCACCCCACGACTGGCCTTGAGCAGCAGGGTGTCACCGTCTGCGAGCCACGCCTTGAGGGGGACTGCAGCCTGCTCGGGACTGTCGACCTGGCAGAACCGGGGCAACGATGATGCTGCCGCGGCCATGGCCTCGGCCTCTGCACCGGATGCGACAACCACCAGACCGTCGAGTCGGGCTTCAACAGCTCGCTCCACCACCATGCGATGCAGCCCGACGCTCCGCTCTCCCAGTTCCAGCATGGTGCCCAGCACGGCGAAGCGTCGCCCACGCTCCCTGGAGAGCAGATCGAGGGACGCGAGAACGGCCTCCGGAGAGGCGTTGTAGGTCTCATCCAGCACCGTGAGGCCGCCGATCTGACGACGACGGCTCCTTCCCCCCGGAATGTCGACCACGAGGTCGGTGAGACAGGCCGGAGCAACGTTCAGGGATGCGGCAACGGCCCGGGCCAGAAGCCAGTTGCGGGCATTGTGTCGACCGACCAACGGCATCCGGTAACGGAGTCCGGACAACAGCAGCTCAGTTGTCTGATCAGGGCTTTGCTCACAAACAACCGCGCAGTCATCGGCAACCCCTGATCCGGGATCCCCTTCCAATGCCACACGGTGCACACGTCCGCGCCAGACCCCGGCGAGAGTCTCCTCAAGCAATGGATCCCCGGCAGGAATCACCACCAGGGCCTCGGGCCTCAGGCCTGCCGTGATTTCGCATTTGGCGCTCGCGATCGCCTCCCGGCTTCCCAGTCGGCCGATATGGGCCGTACCGATGTTGGTGATCACGGCCACATCGGGTTCGGCACAACGGGAGAGCCGTTCGATTTCACCCCGACCACGCATCCCCATTTCGACCACCACGGCGGCATGGGAGGCATCGGCGCCCAGCAGTGTGAGGGGCACGCCGATGTCGTTGTTGTTGTTGCTGGCACTGGCGTGCACGGCCCCAAGGGGGGAAAGGGCTGCGCGAATCAGCTCGCGGGTGGTTGTTTTCCCGGCTGAGCCCGTCACCGCCACCACGGTGGCGCCGAGGGCACGGCGATGGACGTTGGCGAGCTGCTGATAAGCCGCCGTGGTGTCAGGGACACGCCAGTGGGGCAAGCCATCAGGAACATTGAATGACGTCGCC
>JBGKDM010000034.1:0-5401 GCA_042954165.1 Synechococcus sp. | reverse complement strand
GGCCAGCAGGCTGATCAGCAGGAACACCCCAACGGTGTCCCCGAGCCGGAAGGTGACCTGGGGCCACCAGCGCCAGACCAGCGAGGCCTGGATTCCCGCATAACAAACCAGATACAGCGCCAGGGCCAGCCCTTCGCGCTGCCCCCAGAAGCCGCGCCAGATCAGGCGTTGGCGAATCCAGACCACGGCGATGGCGCCAACGATCAGCAGCTCGTTCCGGACCACCTCGGGCTTGATCGGATAGGAACTGAAAAACCCAAGCCCTGCATAGGTCTGCAGTCGCGCGACCAAAGGAGGCATCAGCAGCAGGCCGGCGAGCACCACCAACACACCGGCACCCAGGCTGAATGCCCGGCGCTCGGGCAGGCGTCGCATCAAGGCCGGGGCGGCGGGAAGCCCTGCCAGCAGGAGCGTGGGCAGCGCTGTGAGGTGCACCCCCAACGCGAGCGCGGCGGCGCCGAGGATCAGGCGAGGCCGCCAGCGGATCAGCTGCAGTGACCACAGCAGCAACGGGATGGCCAGCAACGCGGCCAGCGCCTGGCGCGAATGCGCGTTCTGAACAAACCCGCGCAGCATCGGGCTGCTCACCAGCAGCAACGACCACCATCCCGCCCAGGCCGGCCGTCCCCAGGCGCGGGCCAGCAGCACAGGCACCAGGGCCAAAGCCGCCACCAACAGGCCATGGAAGGCCGCCATCCGGTAGGGCAGACGCGTGATCCACGGCGCCAGCCACCACCAGACCGGCTCAAAGGGGAGCAGCTCCCGCACAGACGGACCGCTCAGCCGGGCAGGGTCGAAATAGAAATTGAGCTTGGCAATGTCACTGGTGCCCCAGCAGGCCAGGGTGACGAACACGGCGATGGCGCCCAGCAGGGTGCCTGTCGCCACCCACCACAGCATCCGGTTGCGCCGCCACGCTGCCCAGGTGACCGTGCAGGCGAGGGCCAGCTGCATCGCCACCAGACCCCCGGTCAGCATCGGGGCCTCGATCACCTGATCCACCCGGAAGGGCGATTCCGTGGGGAAAGAGCCCTGGATGACCGTGCCCAGCAGGAAGGGGCCCAGCAGCAAGGGGCCCAGGCTCATCGGCCCGGCACCGGTCGCAGGCGGCGCATCACTGCCCTGGAGAGACGCCGCAGGCGCTCCTGCCAGAGGGGCGGTGAGCGCAGAAAGGGCTCATCCGGATGCTGCTGGCGACGGGCAAACAAGCTATCCAGCGCCTCCAGCGTGTCGCTCCAGCGCTGACGCAGCACAGCTTCGGAATAGGGAGCGAGCAGTTCCTCCAACGGCTGCCGGGGCAACCGCCAGGCCGCGGGGTCGGACACCGCCGCCTGGATCTGAGCCACATCGTGGCTGAGCAGACCTTGCCCGATCTGATGGGCGCTCTGCCCCGGCGTGAGGGTGTCGGCCAGCGCATGGTTGAAGCTGCTGAAGACCACACAGCCACAGGCCATCGCCTCCAGGGGCGGCAAACCAAAGCCTTCGCTGACCCCTGCCGTGCGCCAGTGCTGCGCCGAGTCATAGAGAACCACCTGGGCGCTGTTGAACAGGCCGACCAGATCATCGACCCAACCGCTCTGCACCTCAACGCGGAGACCCTGCTCCCGCAGCGCCGGCACGAGTCGGTTCAACACATAGCGGCTGCTTTTGCGCTCCTGCACCAGCACATCCACCGGCCGCGACGGAACGGCATCACCGCGATCAGCCCGGTCACCCCGCGCGAACCACATCGGCGCCAGGGCATTGGGGAGCAGAAACAGGGGGTTCCTCGGTGCGCGATCGCCCCAGTACCCCAGCGTGTTGCGACTGACCGCCAGCACCGGCACACCGGGAGGCAGATCAAAGCCATAGCCACTGCTGTGGGCCTGATACACGACGCGGCGACCACGCAGACGCCGGAGCAGCCCGGGAACATCAAACCCCCAGCTGACCAGCCAGATCCCGTCGTCGGAGCTGCGCTCCTCCTGCAGGAGGTCGTCGAGGAACGGCAGATCCCGCTCACGGGCGCGGTAGGTGACCACCTGGGTCGGCCGGATCGTCGACAGCAGACGTGCCGTCTGCAGGGCAACACTCAATCCCCCGCAACGAAAACGGGTTCCGGTGCCAGGCACCAGAACCCTGATCAGAGCCTGACCCTCGGCGGAGGGCTGCTGCGATGGCATTAGGCGGCGGCGGCCTCGGTGCTGCCGGCGCGCTGACGACGGGTCAGGAAGCCGAACAGAACCTTGCCGATGGCAGCCACCAGATTGCCTTCGAGCTCCTTGAACATGTTCATGTTCAGGTGGAAGGCATGGTTGGCTTCCTCCACGATCCGATCGGCCATGGCCTGATCGATCGGGAGCTCATCCATGGTGGAGCGGTAGTTGGTCTTGAAGGCCTTCTCGTCGGCGATGTCGTCGAAGACGTAGAAGCGGAGGCCGTCATCGCCCTCCATGTTCATGGCCTTCTGGGCGATGTTCTTGAGAATCTGACCACCCGACAGATCACCCAGGTAACGGGTGTAGTGGTGCCCGACCAGCAGTTCCGGCGACTCCTTGGCGATCGCATGGATGCGCTCGACATAGGCCGCTGCCGAGGGTGAGGGCTGAATCTGATCCTTCCAGCCTTCGCCGAAGTAGTAGGTGAGATCCTGCTCGAGCGACTCGCGGCGATTGAGCTGCTTCATGCCGACAGGGCCGACCACCGGATGGCCATCGAGCTTGCCGATCTCCTCCTCCATCGCGTCGTAAACGAAATAGAGGTCAGCCACCAGCTTCCTGTAGCTGGCCTTGTCGACCACACCCTTCAGGAAACAACTCACGAAGCCGGTGTTCTCGGCCATGGTGTGGGACTTCTTCGTGCCTTCACGCAGTTGGGAAGCCAGAGCGACTGACATGGTTGTTGCAGAAATCACCAGTCCATCGACCCTATAAGGAGTCACCGGATCCAAGGGCTGGAGCGTTGCGAAGGGTTACGCCGCAGGCTCCGATGCCGCGGATCCATTGAAGAGAACGAACAGGTCGCGGCAGATCTGCTGCAGCTGCTTGGCCTGCGCCAGCTGGGGAGGATGGGCACCCTCCGGCGTCCAGTCGCCCACGGTGGCCAGCCGCCAGCGCTCGCCGTCGTAGGTGAGGCCGCGCATCACCACTCCCAGGAGGGGTGAGCGCTGATGGCGGGGGTCATCCTGCAGTCGCAGCTGCAGCATCAGGCTGCGGCACTGGAGGCGAGGACTCCAACCGGGAAAGTGAAAGGAGAGATCAAGCGTTTCCTCCTCCGTCCACTGGCGGGTGAGGGGGTCATCACGCCACGGGCTGAGGTTGGCTTTGGCGGCGGGGAAGGTCTGCCGCACGAGGGTGACGGCTGAGGCCAGGGTCTGGGCCAGGAACAGGCTGTGAGTGGCTTCAGCTGCGTTCACGCGCCTCGATCAAGCACTGGAATCAGGATGAATGCTGCGGGGAGGGACCGCCAGCGACCGTTACGGTTGCGACCAGGTGTGCAGATCAAGGTTTTGCGCTGATCCGTGCACTACTCGGTCTCCACACAGGAGCGCACGATGTAGGCCGGCCGGGGCGCAGCCCCTGCCAGCAGCCTGCCAACGGCATCACCCACCAGGGCCAGTCCGATCAGCTGCAGGGCCCCCAGGCCGAGAAGCAGCGCTCCCAGCAGCGCCTGCCCCTGGCCCAGACCACCCAGCAGCGCCAGACCCACCAGAACAACAACCAACGCCACGAGGCGTGCCACACCACGCCAGAGAGAGAACGAGGCCGCGGAACCCGAGAACGGCATCAGGCCCGCCAGGCTGCTGCCCGGACGCCAGGGCCGGCGCCAGGAGACCCGGTCCGAACGGCGGCGCCCCCGTTGGTAGGGAACCGCGATCCTGCGGTATCCCGTCCAGGCCAGCGAGCGCCCGGAGCCTGGACAGGCTTGCCGCAGATCGACGAGAAGGTCCAGCACCGGTGCAGCGATCAGACAGAAGTCATCGGCCATCGGCCCCACCGGAAGCACGGTCAGCAGGCGACGCAGCAGAGGCAGAGCAACGGATGCCTCCGGATCACCGTCATCAGGACCGCTGGCCTCCGGAACAGCGGGAACCAGGTCGGCCCCATCCCGCCAGCACTGGATCATGCGTTCGATCACTTCAGGCGGATGCCGAAGGTCGGCGGTCATCACGACGGCAGCCCCGCAGCGACCACGGGCATGGTCGAGACCGGCGAGTACGGCGGCACGGCGACCGAAGGGACGGGTGAGCACCAGGAGGGTCACGGGGACAGCCTCTCCCCGCTGCCGGTGATGGTCCTGAAACGCCCGCACCTGCTCGACGGAGCCATCGACGGAACCGTCGTCGATCAGCACCAGTCGCTCGACATCCGGAACGGCAAGCACCCGTTCGATCACATGGGTGATCACGGCCTGGGCATTGGACACGGAGGCGACCACCCACACACCTGCCGGTTTCGCCATGGCTGTGCGGGATGGATCAACCCCAACTCTAGGAATCACCCCTCGAGTCATAGGCTCGCCCAATGCAACGCCGCACGGCGGCACCCCTCCGATCCATGGCTCAGTTCGAGAAGCTCACCGCCCCCGCCAAGGGAACCCCGATCCGCTTCGAGAACGGCCAGCCGGTGGTCGCCAACGATCCGATCATCCCCTTCATCCGTGGGGATGGAACCGGTGTGGACATCTGGCCGGCCACCCAGACCGTGCTGGATGCAGCGGTGGCCAAGGCCTACGGCGGCGAGAAGCGGATCGAATGGTTCAAGGTCTACGCCGGTGATGAAGCCTGCGACCTGTACGGCACCTATCAGTACCTTCCCGACGACACCCTCGAAGCGATCCGCACCTACGGGGTGGCGATCAAGGGGCCGCTCACCACGCCTGTCGGCGGCGGCATCCGCTCGCTGAACGTGGCCCTGCGCCAGATCTTTGATCTCTATTCCTGTGTGCGCCCCTGCCGCTACTACGCAGGCACCCCCAGCCCCCACAAACGTCCCCAGGACCTGGACGTGATCGTCTACCGGGAGAACACCGAAGACATTTATATGGGCGTGGAATGGGAGGCCGATGATGCCGTCGGCCAGGAGCTGCGCAGGCATCTCAATGAGGTGGTGATCCCCGCCAACGGCAAACTGGGCAAACGCCAGATCCCCGAAGGCGCCGGCATCGGCATCAAGCCGGTGAGCAAGCACGGCAGTCAACGCCACATCCGCAAGGCGATCCAGCACGCCCTGCGGCTTCAGGGCGACAAGCGCCACGTCACCCTCGTGCACAAGGGCAACATCATGAAATTCACGGAAGGGGCCTTCCGTGACTGGGGCTACGAGCTGGCCACCACGGAATTCCGCGATGTCTGCATCACCGAGCGTGAGAGCTGGATCCTCGGCAACCTCGAGCAGGATCCCAACCTCAGCGTGCAGGCCAA
>JBGKDM010000033.1:0-11250 GCA_042954165.1 Synechococcus sp. | reverse complement strand
GTGCAGATGCTCAATCGCGTCCGGTCAGCGGCTCACCACGCCGCAGGCGATCCGGGCGCCGCCGCCGCCCAGGGCGGGTGGTTCGCTGTAGGTATCGCCACCGGCGTGGACGACCAGGGCTTTGCCGCGCAGATCCGAGGTGCTCAGCCGGGGTGCCACCACCGTTGTCGGTGTGCTGCCGTCCTCATCCACCAGCAGACGGCTGAGGTCGCCGCGATGGCCGTTGCCGAAGGGGCCGAGATGCTCGCCGCTGCCATCCGGGTCCCAGTGCCCACCGGCGGCAAGTCCGGCGATCCCGTCGCCGTTGGCATTGGTGCCGGCGTCGCAGCTTCCGTTCTCGTGCAGATGGAAGCCATGCTCTCCCGGTGCGAGTCCCTGCAGGGCAGGAAGAATCTCGAGCCCCTGATCGCTGTCCCGGGCCAGAACGGTGCCAATGGCCTCACCCACACCATCGCTGGAGATGGCGTACAGCGTGATGTCCAGATCAGCGGCCTGGCTGCTCCCGGGCCAGATCAGAGCGATGCAGACCAGCAGCAGAGGAAGGAGGCGACGCATCGAGGCTCTGAAGCACCGCTTCATTCTGCTCCTGGTGGAGGTTCTGATGCGACGGCCTGGGAGTCAAGACTTTCTTCCCGTTTCAGGCCTGTCCCGCAGCGCAGCCTGCGTTTTGATTCCCCCATCGGGACGTGGTTCTGTCGTGGCGGCCACAGTGACGCGGCCCCGCTCTGCCTAAGCAAGGCGAAAGGAGGGATTCATGCTCACCACAGCAACGCGGCTCAAGCTTCAGGAGATTCTCGGTCGCGTGGCCCGCGGCGAACCGGTCGGACTTCAGGAGCGGGTGCTGCTCCAGAAATATGCCGACCGCGACCGCACCGTGAGCAGCTGGGTGCACCGGGCCCAGCGTCAGCGTCAGAGGGGATGTGCCGCATCCGGCCTCGATGGCCTGCTGGATGACCTGGATCTCGGCAGCAGCGATCCTGGCGACCACCACCGGCCCGGCGATGATCTCGGCGACTGGTTCGGAGGGGCCTCGCCCTGGTTGCGTCGTGACTGACGCCTCGCCTCCCACTGCGCCTGGCGCCCAGCTTGTTGTTCTCAATGGCCGTGCCTACCTGCGGGTTGACGTGCCCTCCGGCACCACCAGGCGTTGGCGCCTGGAGCCCCTGGAGCTGGAGCAGGCGATCGCATGGTTGATCCGTGAGCAGTTGATACGTGAGCAGCAGGATCGTGCTGCTTAGGTATTTTTCACTGGGTACTTTGTTCTTCTCAATCTCAGGGCGTCTGTTGGCCGAATCGGGTTAGTTTTCCCGTACGGATTGATTGAGGTTGTGAAGCATGCGCGAAGTGATCACGTCCCTGAATGAATCAGAGCAGCGCTCCAGTGGCGATGCTGTTGATTCCTACTTCGAGTGCATCACCACGTGCGATATCAACGACGGCCACTGCGTTCAGCGTTGTGTGCTGGTTCATCTGAAGCAGGGAGAGGAGGGTGGTGGATGAGATCAAGACAGGCCTGACCCGCCGGGACGGGGTTCTCGTCCACTGTTTTCAGGGGCACGATGGGCCGATTTACCGCCCCTGCACTGGCAGCCACTGCGTCTATTGCGCTGATCTGCCCACGGCGAAGACCTACCTGAGCTTCTGGCAACGCGCGCCGGAGCGGCGATGCCTCCGTCAGACTGGTGTGCCATTGCCACGGCCTCATTGAGCAAGTCGCACGCCGACAGTTTTCGCATCGTGCGAGATGACGGACTCGAGGATTCTGTGACCAGGATGCGGTTCGGAAGTTACGACGATGCCTACGACGAGCTGGAGCGTTTTTACGGCGATCTCTGCTGCTCCGATGAGCGGATCGAGTACGCGATCCAGGCCGTGCCCGATGCTTCTGCGTCGACGGAGCCGTCTACAGCTGGGCGCGAAATTGAGTAAAAAAATCATTAAATGTAGTGGCGTGAACGTCAGGCAGGCAGTCCGTCCTCCTAGAACCAAGTTGTAGCAACCGCTACTGAACACGTTCACCTCGCTTCCGGCGAGGCGCAGTTCGACTCAGGCCATGGAACGGGGACCTGAGCTTGCTTCGAGGAACTCACCATGTCAGCTCTTCTCTATCGCGGTCAGGTTTACGCCCCGCATCACGACGTCGCTCCCAGGCAGTGCGTTGAACTCACCTACCGGCGTGAGCACTACAACACCTGCCGCGACGCTGCGGCCCGTCACGCTGGGGTCACCCTCCGCTACCGGGGTGTGCCCTACACCCGCTGAACGGAGCGTTGTTTGCTGTTGTAGGGGCCCCGTTGCGACGGGGCTTTTTGATGGGTGACAGGCCGGCTCACTAGGCATCAATGCTCAGGTGGACGTTTTGGTAGTGACAGCCACGGCCCGCCCGGTTGAATCACGGCCAGACCTGGGGTGTCCTGTTGTCTGCCGATGGACTCTCTCACCGCCTTTGCCGCCATCGGATTGGCCGCCGTCTCCTGGGATGGACGATTCACCCAGGCAGGGACCCGGGCCTTCAGGCACGCCCTCGACTACCGCGAACCGTTCTGTCAGATGCCGGATGCGGAGATGATCACGCTGCTGGATGATCTCCTCACCCTGCGCCGCAATCTGGGTTCGCACGAGATGATGCTGCAGGCCGCCAGGTGTCTCACCCCTGCGCAGAGGATGACCGCCTACGCCATGGCCTCCGAATTGATGCGCTCCGATGGCCCCTTCGTCAAAGACGAGCGGACCTTTCTTGATCATCTGGCGGTGATGCTTGAGATCTCAGGGTTTGAAGCCCAGCGCATCGACGCCGTGTTTGAAATCTTTCATGCCCGGCTCACCCTCAGCAGCAGCCTCGCCATGCCCAGGCTGGAGCAACCGGCCGCAGCCCCTGGTTGAGCCAGGTTCATGCCATCGTCGCGTCTCCACCACCGATTCAGCGATACAGCATCTTGCAGATGTCCGGGGTCACCACCGCGGCGATGTCCTGTTGATTGTCAACAATCCGGTACGTCTGGCCCGTGGCCATGCATCGGGTCCTCGCCTGGACGAAGGCTTTCAGTTCGGTTCGATAGGCCACTTCCGCAACCCATGTGTCGTCAGCCTTGCGTTCGATCACAAACATGGACCTGCACCCAGGGTGATGCTTCAAAGGGTGCAGGTGGGATCTTCAGAGTGCTCGAAAACCATAGATTTTGATTCGACTTGCACCGGCGCAATGTGTTGGTGTTGATTCATCGATTGGATGATTGGCGCGGAAGCATGGACAGCCAGAGCGCGAACAGAAGACCCACGGGAACGATGATCACAAGCAGCTGCAGGATCACGAACTGACGAACCTCTGGATCCATGGTCTCCTAAGCGGTGTCTCCAAGAAATGAACGGATTTCACTGAATTTCAGCACATTGATTGTCTTGCGGATGCGTTTGCAGGCATCGCAGAAGCACAGGGTCTCCAGCGAATCATTGCGATGCAGCTGGTAGCTCAGGATCAGGGCTTCATCCTTCAGGGATTGCTCCATGGTGTGATTCATTCGGCAGGGCGTGATCACACCCTGCCGCTGTCATCCCGTCGGAGTCGTGGATGTCAGCGAATCGCGAATTCATTCTGTGCCTTTGGCGTCATTGTTCGGGTGATTGAAGAGGTCTGGAAGGGTGCCTGGCAGGGTCTTGATGGCCCGGCGCAGGGCCTGACGGCTTGCGTTCAGGGCCAGCTTCTGCCTGTCATCCAGATCCCTGAATGTCGGACTGTCCAGGTCGGCCAGGATCAGTTCCAGATCGGTCGCGATGAAGCGCACTTTCATGCGCAGGCTCTGGTGCGTTTCCAGTCGCTCGAGGCGCCTGGCTTCGTTGGCGTAGGCCTTGAGGCGTTGTTCAGACACGGCGCCGGGAATGGCCGGCACGCTGGAGGAGGCGCTGGACTGACTGGTCATGGGAGGGCATCCCAGGCCCGTCGATTCAACGATTGATTGACGCTGCTGTCGTTATCACGGGGTTAGCGACGGGTTGCGATCGGTTGAACCGTCATGCCGACGGGTGCCAGGGCGATCAGGGCCAGCTTGATGTGCTGAATGCCGAACGGAATGCCGATCACGCTGACGAAACAGGCCAGTGCGGAGGTCAGGTGGCCGATCGCCAGCCACCAGCCCGCCACCAGAAACCAGATCCCATTGCCGATCAGGCCAAGCGGCCCTGTGCCGAGGTCACCCCGTCCCGACAGGGTGCGCCGGTTCACGGCCTCCTGTCCGAAGGGCCAGAGCGAGAACGCGCCGATCACGAAGCAGGAGCGTGCCCAGGGCAGCCCCACCACTGAAAGGGCACAGAGCAGGCCCGCCAGCCACCAGCCGATCGCCATCACCACCCCACCCAGGAGCAGCCACAGCAGGTTGAGGATGAAAGCAACCATGGGGTCTGCTCAGCTGACCGGGCTCAGGCCGCGCACCAGGGCGGATTCATAGATCGCCACCAGCACCAGCGACAGCAGCATTCCGATCACCAGCAGCTTGCCGTTCATGGTCGGAGCATCACCTGCGTGGATCATGGCCGGTTTTGCTCAGTCCGCCACGTCTCGATTGGGGTAGCCCCTTGATCGTGGTGGCTGCGCCTCTGGCGGTCCGAACAGGCCCGCGCTGCGATCACCGCCGCCTGACCCTTGCGGTCTCCCTCCCATGGCTGGCGACGAATGCCGTCGTTGTCGATGTCGAAATCGCCGCGTTCACAGTCGATTCGCATCGTCCGCAGGCGGTACCAGCCTTCGGGCATCGCCTGTCCCTGGTTCAGCAGGGCATTGGCGCAGGCCCCTGAGGATCCCGATCTGCAGTTGATCACCCCGAGGACGGCGCTGAACAGGTTGCCGACGATCTGTTTGCCCCGCTCGATCTCAAACCGATAGACCTCGGCTGTCAACGCGGATGTCAACGCGGCCGGCCGGCCAGCAGCGGTCTGGCCCCCGTTGCCGGTGGGCTCGAGGAGGCGCGAAAACGTGTCCGGGGTGTCCATGGTCCACGCACCGATCCGGAGGCCTGGGGTCAGTTCATCGCCCACGCCGGCGATGAAGGCGTCGTAGCGCGCCTTCGGGTTGCTGTGGGGCGACTGAAGGTGAAAGTCGCCGATGCTGAAAAACAGATTGGCCGCATCGGTGAAGTCCTTCACCTCGAGTGCCCGGTTCCGCATCAGCCACGCCATGTAGCGGCCTGCGCGCCAGTCGGCGGCATCCTCCTCGTTGCGCGGGAAGCGTCTCCGGGCGCTGTGGTGATTCACATGATGTCCCCATTCATGGGCCAGCACGGTGATCCCCAGCAGGGTCCGCTTCGCGTTCGAGAAGCGCTGGGACCGCTGCAGGCCCCGTGTGCTCAGGATGATCTCGCTGGATTCGGGGCAGTAGGCATTCGGTCGCCGTGCCTGGCCGCAGCCTGAAAACCGCCCGTTGCCGTCCAGCAGGCTGACCGGCGGCAGCGTCGCAACCCGATCACGGGCCACCGTGCGCCAGTACAACCCCAGCAGGGTGTGATGGGCGTTGATCAGGTCCGTCCGGGCGGCGGCACTGGCGTCCGCATCGGCCAGACGACGCACCGTCGCCAGCTGGGCCTCAAGCGCTCTGCTGCCGGGGGCGCCGCTGGGGGTGCCACGGGCCTGAAGGGGCGGCTGCAGCAGCTGTCCCGCCAGCGCCATCGCCAGAGCGGAGAGGAGGCCGGTGCCGGTGAAGGGGCGCATGCGCCAGGGGAAGCACTGTTCTGAATTGAATCACCGGTGCTACCACCGGTACAGCTGCCCTGGCGCTGCCATGACCGTGTTCACCTCCGCCCTCTCGTCCCTGAAGGCTGATCCGGCGGCATTGCTGGACACCGGCCTGATCACGGCTGTGTCCGTTCTCACTTTGGTGGGGTTGCTCTACGGCCTCAGGGAGCTGGGCCGTGAAATCCGCCAGTTCCGCCGGGTCAAGGCCTGAACCATCCGCTGACCATCGCACCGGGCCATTAGGGTCACGCTTTCTCAGCGTGGGAATCATGCTTCGCGCCCTGTGCTCCCTGGTGGCCGCCGCTGTGATGTGGGTGCAGGTCCCCCAGTGGCAGCCCGACTGGTCCCGCTGCGCTGTGGATGTTCCGGATGTTGATTGCCATTGGTATGTGGTGGCTCCCGACAACACCTTCGGCGAGGGGTTCGACTGGGCCAGTGCTCCCTGGTTCGATGCCGGCGGCCTCCATGACGTCGCCAGGCTGAACGACACCATGGCGTCCATCGATCGCCAGGCCCGGCTCAGCGAGGGGGACTGACCCCAGTCGCGGTGATCTGCTGACGCATGCCCCGCTCAGGACCGATGCCGTTTCAGCCGTCGGCCGAGCGCGGGCACCAGCACGAAATCCATCACGGTGAAGGTGGCCAGGCATGGCCAGAACCCTTTCCCGATCACCGCGCAGATCGTGCGGCTGCTGTCGATCCGACAGATCACGAGCTCCGCCAGCCAGTAAAGAGCGATCTTGGCCACCACCATCCAGCAGGCTCGCCGGATCTCCCGGCGGGAGCTCACCACTGGAGCACCAGCCAGGCCAGACCGCAGCTCACCACCAGGGACACCACTCCCAGCAGTGCTTTCCAGAAGCGGGGGTCGTTGGGTCGGAACACAGGGCCGCAGCAAGGTCTCCGGTCAAGCTATCCATCGTTGTCCGCCCTGACAGCTGCGCTCCATCGGCCGCCGTGGCCTGGCGACTCATCGATGGCAGGATGCCCTCCACTCGCCCCATCGCCTGTGCCCCTGATCAATCTGCGCACCTCGCTGAAGGCGGTTGAGGATGCGGAGGCCCTGCTCAAGCGACTCTCATCTCTGCTGGCCCGGGAAACCGGAAAGCCGGAGGCCTACGTGATGGCTCTTCTGGACACGAACGTGCCGATGACCTTTGCCGGGACCAGCGACCCCAGTGCCTATGTGGAGATCAAATCGATCGGTGCCCTGACGCCCCCGGCAATGACGGCGGCATTCTCCGATCTGATCAGCGAGCACACCGGCATCCCGATCAACCGCATCTACATCGGATTCGAGGACGTCAGGGCCGATGCCTGGGGCTGGAACGGCACCACCTTCGGCTGAGATGGAGCCGAGCCGCCCGGTCAGGCTGCGGCAGGGGCGCTGATCGGGGATTCGAGTCGGATGGCGCCGTTGGCGATCAACCGCAGCAGGCTCTGCCGCAGTTTTTCTTCCTGCTGGTCGAGGTCCCTGCGCAGCACCAGATCCTCGTAATCAGCCCGGGAGATGCGGCTGTGGAGCCGCGCCGCCAGATAGAGATCCACCATTCCCGAAAGCACTGGTCATGCAGTTGCAAGACCCTATGCGCTGGATGTCCCTGACTGCGTCCCGGTCAGCGTTCAGGCTGCAGCACCCGGCTCGGCGTGTTTAGCGTTGACCTCCCGATGCGATAGCGATGAAGGCGATCTGCAACAACGTGGTGCTGGCCGAAAGCACCGACATCGTGATGGTCGACGGCAATCCTTACTTCCCCAGGGACGCGATGCGGGCGGAATTCTTCCGCGATTCCCGGCTGACGACGGTCTGCGGCTGGAAGGGGACGGCCCGCTACTGGGACGTGGTGGTGGACGGGACGGTCTTCAGCAATGTGGTCTGGAGTTACGAAACGCCGAAGCCTGCGGCCGAGGAGATCCGTGAGCGCTTCGCCTTCTATCGCAACAAGGGCGTCGAGCTCGTGGACTGACCGAGGTGGTGCATCAGGCTGCGACCCGTAGGATGCGCGGCGCTGTCCGTCGCCCCCCATGGCCAATCTCGACCAGGCTCCGAGCCGCAGCATGCCGAACCTTCTGCATGTGCTGCCGGCATTCGCTGACGAAGCGGAGCTTCGCCTGAACACGATCGTGGAGCTCAACTCCAACACGATCAACAAGTACGAGCTGATCACGGAGACCGGCCACCTGAAGCTGGACCGGGTTGGGTATTCCTCCCTGGCCTATCCCTTCGCCTATGGCTGCATCCCCCGCACCTGGGACGAAGATGGTGACCCGCTCGACATCGAGATCGTCGGTGTGACCGAACCCCTGATCCCCGGTTCGATCGTTGAGGCCCGCATCATCGGCATCATGACCTTCGACGATGGTGGCGAGGTCGATGACAAGGTGATCGCCGTGCTGGCCGACGACAAGCGCATGGATCACATCAAGAGCTGGGAAGACCTCGGCGAGCACTGGAAGAAGGAAACCACCTACTACTGGGAGCACTACAAGGATCTGAAGAAGCCCGGCACCTGCAGTGTCAACGGGTTCTTCGGCACCGAGAAGGCGGTCGAGATCATCAAGAGCTGCGAGGCCCGCTACATGGCTGAGATCGATCCCAAGCTGGTCGACTGAGCCGGCCTCCGGCACGCCGCAACGGCATCAGGCGGGGGAGACCCCGCCTTTCTGCTGTCTGCCCATCACTGGGGGCGGACGTCCTCGAAGATCTCCTTGAGGATCTCGCCGGCGCCCTTGCCCTTGAGGATCTCAGCCAGTTTCGTGCCGATCGCCTCGGCCTCCGCCAGCGTGCCGCTCTGCTGATCGCGGATAAGCCGTTTGCCATCGAGGCTGGCGACCATGCCCGTCAGAGTGAGGGTGTCCCCATCGATCACGGTGTTGACGCCGATGGGCACCTGGCAGCCACCCTCCAGTTCCCGCAGGAAGGAGCGCTCCGCCAGGCAGCGGGCCGATGTGGGGGCATGTTCCAGAACCTTGATCAGCTCCAGCACCTCGGGGTTGCCTTCGACACATTCAATGCCCAGGGCTCCCTGGCCCACGGCGTGAAGGGAGATGTCGCCGGGGATGATCTGGTGGATGCGGTCGCCGAAACCGAGGCGGGTCAGTCCGGCGGCCGCCAGGATCAGGCAGTCGTACTCCCCGGCATCAAGTTTCTCCAGACGGGTGATCACGTTGCCGCGCACGTCCTTGAACTGGAGATGGGGGTAGTGATGGCGCAGCTGGGCCAGGCGGCGCAGCGAGCTGGTTCCCACCACGGAGCCTTCCGGCAGCGTGTCGAGCTTGTAGTCGGCGTTCTTGGTGTTGACCACCAGGGCATCGGCGGGATCCTCCCGTTCGGTGATGCAGCCGAGCATCAACCCATCGGGCAGATTCGTGGGGAGATCCTTCAGGGAGTGCACCGCGATCTCGGCGCGGCCCACGAGCATCTGGGCTTCGAGCTCCTTGGTGAACAGTCCCTTGTCGCCGATCTTGGCCAGGGCCACATCGAGGATCTTGTCGCCCTGGGTGGCCATCGCTTCCACGGTGATGGTGAGTCCCGGATGGGCCTTCTCCAGCTCGGCTTTCACCCAGTTGGTCTGCACCATGGCCAGCTGGCTTCTGCGGGATGCAATACGCAGGTGTTCGAGGGCCATGAACAGTCACTAGCAGCCGCCCAGACTACGTAGTCGCGCCCTCAGCTTTACGATTTGCCATACGTTGTGATGAGGGCGATCCATGCCAGGCCCGGTGGTGAATGGCGTCCGTCGTGGAAATCCATCCCCTTCGCCGGTTCCCGACCCATCGGGCCCTGCTGATGCCCCCTTCCTGCCTCTTCGCGCCGACGGTGCGATCAAGCTGCTGTTGCTGTGCAGCGGTCAGCTTGTGATAGCCCGCCTGCGCAACACCACGGACCGCGACGGCGCTCCCGCCTATCAACTCCTGCGACCCCTGGAGGTGCAGCAGAAGGCTTCAGGTGATGCCGGGGAGACCGGCTGCGGCTGGTTGCTGATGCCGTTTCTGGCTGGTCTGACCAACCAGTCCAACCTGGTGCTGTTCAAGGGGGCTGTGGCCTCGATTCTTGAACCGGAGTCCAGGCTGGTGCAGGCCTACACCACGCGCACGAACCAGGAATGTCCGCCCTCCGATACCCCGGTGGAACGTCTCAAGCGGGCCTTTCAGGAGTTCACCGACAGCATCGAAGCCTGAGCCCGTCCACGGCTCCAGGCCTGTTGCCAGGAGCCGGCTGCCAGGCTGCCCTCCGCCATTCACCATGGAGCCATGCGTCGGGTGGGGTGCCGGTGGAGCTTCCTTTCGGTCTGATCGTTGCCAGCGATGGCGATGGCCGTCTCCGGGTCTGTCGCCGGCGGCCGCAGGCATCCGGTGCTGACCAGGGGCAGGCCGGCCGGCAACAGGGTCCGCAGGGGCCGGTGTCGCAGATCGGTCTGACGTTCAATGACGCGGGGGAGCTGGTGCCCGATGGTTCGCTCCCATCCCAGCTGAGCGCTGAGGGGCTTGTCGCCGGTGCCTGCAGCTTTGACCTGTATCCCTCAGCCGTCAGGGCGATTGAGGAGTTGCTGGCGCTCCAGCTGGATGCCGGGGTGAAGCATTTCCAGCGTGCGCAGCAGGAGAAGGATCCCCAGGCCCAGCGTGTCCTGCCGATCCTTGCGGCTCAGAAGGCTGCCAGGCGTCAGCTGCGGCAGGCCCTGCTCCTGGTGCAGAGCGACGAGGGCGACGCCACGGCCTTTGCCGTCGGCGTCAAATCGCTCTCAGCCAACTACTGCGAGGAGATGACGCTCAGCATCGCTCTCCTGAGCGGCATGGAGTCATTTCTGCTCCAGGCCGGAACCTGGATGACCAGGCAGGCACTGGGACATCCGTTGACGTCCGACACGGTTCTGGCCCTGGTCACGTTCAGTGCCGTCGCCGGACAGCTCAGTGCATCCCGCGGCCTGCTGGAGGATGCGCTCCAGTACTGGGACTGAACTGGAACGGACAGTGTCTGATGATCTTCAATCAACCGGATCGTGGTTCAGCGAGACAGCGCAGCCGTAGAGATAGCTGAACCAGCTGCCGAGGAAGACTGCGATGAACATGTCAACGGCGTTCGCATCACCGATTGCAGTTCTGAAGACCGCACCGAGGCCAACCACGATGGCTGCAAAGAGAAAAAGCTTTCGACGCTTGATGAGGGTCTCTCTCTTTGATGGTCTCTTGTTCGACGATGGATCCACGGCACCGAGAGTGATGGGTCACCACGTTGTAGAGACGCGACATCCGACCTGCATCAGGTGACCTGTCGCGCGTCACGACAAACTTCAGCCCCAGCATCTGAATACCAAACTCCCCCCCCATCACGAATGAAATGGACACGCGGTTGGGACCCAACCGTCCTTCTTATCGGCCTGCTTCTGCTGGGCTCTGCCGTGTTTGTTGTTCGGCAACGGATGGAGCAGCACCGCTTGAATGACGAGGGGACATCCTTGCCGTGGCAGCTCTGCTTGGAGAGAAATGGTGCCAACTCTTCGATGTGCGATTCCCTGAGGCGGCAACGCC
>JBGKDM010000032.1:0-9937 GCA_042954165.1 Synechococcus sp. | reverse complement strand
CGACTTCGACTGGTCCATCGCCTGGGAGAAGGAAGGTGACTGCTTCGCCCGTTACCGCGTGCGCATCGAGGAGATGCGGCAGTCACTGAAAATCCTGCGCCAGGCCTGCGACATGATCCCCGGCGGTCCCACCGAAAACCTTGAGGCCCGACGCATGGCGGAAGGGAAGGCCAGCGAATTCGCCGGCTTCGATTACCAGTACGTGGCCAAGAAGGTGGCTCCAACCTTCAAGATTCCCAATGGCGAGCTCTACACCCGACTGGAATCAGGCAAGGGTGAAATCGGTGTGTTCATCCAGGGCAACAACGACGTCACCCCCTGGCGTTTCAAGATCAGGGCCGCCGACAGCAACAACCTGCAGATCCTTCCCCACATCCTGAAGGGTCACAAGGTGGCCGACATCATGGCCATCCTCGGGTCGATCGACGTGATCATGGGCTCCGTGGATCGCTGAATCTCTGAATCGCTTTCTGCGCCGATTGCGACAAGCCGGCTGGCTCCTCCCAGCCAGCCTCACCGGATACCTGTGGTTCAAAGGCCATCAGCCCGGTCTTCCAGGCTGGGGCTGCCCGTTCCGAGCCATCACAGGCGTGCCCTGCCCCGGCTGCTTTCTGACGCGGGCCACGATCTCAGCACTGCATGGTGATCTCACGACCAGCGTGTCTCTGCACGCTTTTGGCCCCGTGATGGCCGCTGGCCTGATCGCCTGGAGTGCGATGGCGATCCAGCGCCGCAGGCTATGGCCGTTTCCCTGGCGACTGCGCCCCGGGCTGGCCCTGGCCACGGCAGTCGGGGGCTACTGGCTGCTGCGCCTGGTGCTCAGCCAGGTCTTCGGACTGGCAGCACCCTGGGGCTTTCCAGGGTCAGGCTGAAACGCGGCCCCATCCCAGACCTGACCATCGCATCGGCGCCTCACCCATCCCATTCCCACCCGATCGTGCCCACCCCTGATCACTGGCTCCGCCTGAAGCGCCGTGTGCATTTCGGCGACACCGACGCCGCCGGCGTGATGCATTTTCACCAGCTCCTGCGCTGGTGCCATGAAGGCTGGGAAGAAAGCCTTGAGCGCTACGGCGTCGACGCCGGCGATCTTTTCCCGGGCTGCCGCGGCCAGGATTCCTCACCCGCGATCGCCCTGCCCATCGTTCACTGCGAAGCGGACTTTCTGCGGCCCATCCACGGCGGCGATCAGTTGACCGTGCTGCTGGAGCCCGTCCGACTGAATCCGGGCTGTTTTGAGGTGCGGTCTCGCTTCCAGCGCGATGACACCGACGTGGCCCGCGGCCTGATCCGCCACCTCGCCATCGATGGGGAAACCCGCAGACGATGCACGCTTCCCGATTCGGTGGATCGCTGGATCGAAGCCTCGGGCATGGGGCAGCTGCGCAGTCTCTAGCCGGGTGAACGCTGCCAGGCCCAGAGCAGTGCTGCGCACTGCAGTGGCAACAGACAGACAGCGAGGAGCAGCGGCTGGAAGCCGCTGCCGATGGTGCCGGACATGGCGGAAGCGCTGATCAGGGCCGCCACCGCCAGCACCGCGGTCGACGCCGAGCGAGCTCCAGGAGACCTCGCCATCAGAACCAGGCCTTCTCGTTCTCGAGGTAGAGGGTCTTGAACTCCTCGGGCGATTTCGTGAGGTAGATGATTCCCTCGATCAAACCGATGATCGACATGACCGCGGTCGCCACACCGCAGGTGATGACGCCGCCGGCCAGGCTGACCACCAGCATGATGATGCCGGCTTTGTTGTACCCGAGAACAAATTTGTGAACGCCGAAGGAGCCAAGAAAGATTCCCAGCAGGCCGGCCGCCAACTTCTTATTGCTGATCTCCGTATCTGACAGCTCGGGCATCGGATCGATGTGACTGTGCCGATTCTTGCGAGTGCCACCAGGCTTGCCAACGGGCCCGCTGCCACTTGCCGGCGTCAGAGACATCAAGGTCGGGGCAGGACTGCCAGGTCTGGGGACGTTCCGCTGGCAACCAGCCGGCGGTGATCTCCTGCAGCCGAGACAACAGCAGCCGCCAATCGTCTGGCGTCTTCGGTGTGTCGGCGCAACGCACCAGCGCCACCAGACGTGCACCCCACTCGGTGCTCGGCACCGGAAGCAGCAGAACGGCCTGCACCGCCAGTCCCCGGGCCTGGGCCTGCTCCAGAAGTCGCTCGCTGAGCTGCTCGGGGAACACGGTCTCCCCCCCTGACTGGATGGCACCATCCATGCGCCCCATCAGCTGCAGCCGCGGGGCGCTGACCGCATCGTCCCTGAGCTCGGCAGCGTCCCCGGTCCGCCACCAGCCCTGCGCATCCACCAGAGGTGCCCAGTGGTCATGGCGCCACCGCAGCGGTGCCAGACGAGGCGTTTTCACCTGCAGGCTGCCGTCAACCTCCACACGCAGGTCCACATCCGCCAGCGGTGCACCACACCCCGAGTCCCCACGCAGAAAACGCTCAGGCGTCTGCGCCGCCACCATCGCCGCCGTTTCCGTGGCGCCGTAGCAAGGGGCAAGCCGAATGCCCCGTTGGCGTGCCTCCTCCGCGACAACCCGCGGCAGGGCAGCCCCACCGACCCAGACCACAGCCAGCGCCTGGAGCCAGCCCACCCCGGCTGGATCGGCCATCAGACGCTGCAGCTGGGTCGGCACCAAGGACACCAGCGCCGGCTTCCGGCCCCAGTCGCCAAGCTCCCGGCAGGCCTGCATCAACTGCTCAGGCTGCTTCATCCATGCAGGGGGCAGCACGGCATGGGCGGCGCCCCAGCAACGGCTTCGCCACCAGGGCATCAGGCCGCTGACGTGGTGCGGCGGCAGCGGATTGAGCAGCAACAGGTCCGAGGGGTCCAGCCCGATCGCCTGCAGCCAGCCAGCACAGGCCGAGGCGGAGGCGTCGAGATGGCTCCAGGGCTGCAGGCAGAAACTGCGGCCACCGCTGCTACCGCCGCTGGCCAGAACCACCCCTCCGCCTTCAGGGCATGGGGAGCTGGCCAGGGCAGCCTGCGCCGGGCGCAGGCCCGCCTCGGCGCCTGCCCCAGCCGCCTGGAGCCAGACCCAGTCACCACGGGCTCTGGCCCGCTCCACCTGCAGGAACAACGCCATCGCATCGACACCGCTCATGGCTGATCCGCGGCCGCCCAGACCTGATGCGGATCATGGCTGAACAACGGCCCCTCAGGACGCCAGCCCGGCGCCAGCCCCGGGGCCGCTGGGGTCGGTCCCTGGCACTGCAGCCCGGCCAGGTGTCCAAGCCAGCGGGACCCGATGCCGGTTTCAAACGCCGTGCTGAGCATCAAACGGGGGACTCCACGCTGGAGCTGATGCAGCAACGGTCTTGGATCCCCCTCCAGCACAGGACGGCGCACCTGCCACCCCGCCCAGACACGACGCCAGTGCGGCTGGTCGCGCAAGCCCTCGTCAAGGGCCACCGGCACCTGCCGCAGGAGCTGCTGATGTCCGGCCCAATCGCCGGAGGCCAGGGGCTGCTCCAACCACTCCAGCCGGGGGTCGCCGCGCAGGACGTCGACCCAGCGCAGGGCGGTGGGCAGCGTCCAGCTGCCGTTGGCATCGAGCCGCAGCCTGGCCTGGGGGGGCAACACGGCGAGCAGCCGCTCCAGCAGCTGCAGCTCCTGCGTCGCGTCCCCAACCCCCACCTTCCACTTCAGCGTGACGGCCGTGCCGTCTCCAAGGCTGCGCAGCAGTGACATCACAGCTTCGGGCATCCGATCCCCTGCCGGGAGCAACCGGGCCGGTGCCGGTGGCGGCAGCCAGGCACCAGGCGCCACCAGACCCTCAAGTTCAGCCAGAGCCGCACCGAGTGCAAAGGCCAGGGGAGGCGGTGCTGTGAGCAGGCAAGCCTCCAGCTCGGCCTCGGCCACAGCCGCAGACCAGGGGGCACGTCGGGCCTCGAGCCAAACCGCGCAATGCCGGTGGTCCTGAGGCATGAGAGGCGCCACCTCGCCCCATCCCAGGCGGCCATCGCTGGCCTCGAGTCGCAGCAGCCAGCCGCAACGCTGGTGCAGAACCGCGGCGGCGGTGTGCAGAGGCTGCCTCAGAGCAAAGGCATAGGGCCTGATCTCCAGCCTCAGCCCCATGCCCCTCACCCCGGTGCCCGCAGGCTCCATCCCAGCAGAGGTGCGATGGCAAGACCAGCACTGAACCCCAGACCGTTCAGCAACTGAAAGCGCAGGGCCAGGAACTTGCTGTGCTGAATGCGATCCGGCTGATGGTGATGGCGATGGAGCAGACGGATCAGGCTGACGGCGGCCGGCAGGCCCAGGCCTCCAAGCAGGGCTGTCACCGGCCAGTCACCATGCAGCACCGGCGCCCACTCGAGGGCCAGGGTCCCGGCCACAAACCAGGGGATCAAGCGGGCTGCTGCAGCCGTGCCCAGACGCACCACAGGCGACCGCTTGCCGTGGGCGGCATCCTCCTCCACCTGATGGAAGTGGGAACAGAACAGCACGAGGGTGGTGGCCAGGGCCGGGCCGGACCCCAACCTGAGGGCTACGCCCCAGGGAATCACGGTCGCGGTCTGCGGTGAGGGGGAAGGCGCCAGCGCCAGCAGCGCAGCGGCGGTGGCGAACGGACCGAAGGCCAGCCAGCACAGGGGCTCTCCCAGACCCAGGTAGCCGAGGCGGAAGGGAGGACCTTGATACAGGTAGCCGATCACGCAGCTGACGCCCACCAGGGCCAACACCAGCAGGCTGCTGCGCAACGCCAGCAGAAGGATCAGCAGAAGCCCCAGACCAAGAGCCAGCCAGGCCAACTGGCGCACGGGCCGCTTCCGACCGAGCAGGGCCACGACGGAATGGGGCTTACCGATGGCATCCACGCCCGTGTCGGCATCAAAGAGGTCGTTGCTGAGGTTTTCCCACAGCAGCAGCAACACCGCCGCCAGGAGGAAGCCAAGCCCCTGATCCCAGCGGACGCCCTCCCCCGCCATCAGGCGCCAGCCGGCCGCCAGCAGCACGGGCATCACGGCCACGGAATACATCGGCCACTTGATCGCAGCCTTCCAGAGACGCCTCCGATCCGGGCCGGGGGCGTGAAGGGATGCAACAGCCTGCGGTTCTGGCATGGATTCAAGCCCTACAGCCCGAAGGAAGGCCCATACATTTGAGCAGCACGATGTCTCATCCACGACGGATGCTGGCTGCCTCCGCCTCCAATTCGGCCAACGCCCGCTTCGCGGATGTGCTGGCCGCCGCGTTGCGCACCTGGGAGAGGCACCAGGGCGAGGACGGGGTCTTCACCATGGCCGTGCCTTTGCCCGGCATCGATCCCCTGCATCAGATGCCCCTGCTGGACGCCGGCCAGGCGTTCCGGTTTCTCTGGGACAGCGCACCGGGCCTGAGCCTCGCCGCCAGTGGACGCTGCCATCACCTCGACCTGGCCGGTCCCAGGCGCTTCGAACTGGCCCAGCGATTCAGCGATGCGACCCTGGCGCGGCTGATTGATGCCAGTCCCGCAGCGCCGGCCCAGGCCCGCAGCCGGGTGCTGCTGGCCTTCTCCTTCTTCGCGCACCCCGGCGAACAGCAGAGGCGTCCAAGCGCGTCAGCCGACAGCATCCCGTCGGTTCAGGCGGTACTGCCCCGCTGGCAGCTGAGTCGTCAGGGACGCCAGGGCTGGCTGCGCATCCATGGCATGGCCAGCCAGAGCAGCGATGTTCGCGACCTGGTGGAGTCTCTCTGGGGACTGAGCGAGCGGCTTCAGACCGACGCCCACCCCACCGGGTCAACGGTCTGGCACAGCCCCGCCGGGGCCGTAAGCAGCGCCGTGCCCTGGCAGGAGTGCTACGCGCCGGCGCTGGAGCGGGGCATCGAACTTGTGAATCAGGGAGAGCTGCACAAGCTGGTGCTGGCCGTGCGTCAGAGCATTGCGCTCCAGCATCCCCTCAACCCCTTGCCGCTGCTGAACCGCCTGCGGCAGCAGCAATCGGGCAGCTGTCGCTTTCTCTGGCAGCGGGCGAGCGATGACGTCTTCTTCGGGGCGTCCCCCGAACGGTTGCTGAGCATGCGCAGCGGCCAGCTGCGATGCGATGCCCTGGCCGGCACCGCCGGCCAGGGAGAATCCGGTGATGCCCTGCTGCAGTCCGACAAGGACCGCAGGGAACATGAACTGGTGGTCCAGACGATCACGCACCATCTGCAGGACCAGGGCCTGACCCCCAGGCGCCCGAGGCGCCCGCAACTGGCCCGCCACGGGCACCTGGTGCATCTGCACACGCCGATCACCGCCGCGGCCCACCGCCACCAACCCCTCAGCCTCGCGGGCGTCCTCCATCCCACCCCAGCCGTGGCCGGCCTGCCCCGACGGGACGCCATGACCTGGCTGCGGAGCCTCGAACCCTTCGAACGGGGGGGCTACGCCGCACCGGTGGGCTGGATCGACAGCGCCGGTGATGCGGAACTGAGGGTGGCGATCCGCTGCGGTCATGCCCGCGGCCACCGCCTCGATCTCACCGCCGGCGCCGGCCTGGTGCGTGGCTCGCTGCCCGAACGGGAACTGCAGGAGGTGGGGCTGAAACTCGCCGTGCTCGCTGACCAGCTCGACCTGAGGTCAGCGCAGGGCCACCAGCCTCTCGATCACGCGATCCGCTAAGGGGTCCGCCATCAACCGCTCCACCTCGCGGATGCCCGTGGGACTGGTGACGTTGATCTCGCTGAGCATGCCTCCGATCACGTCGATCCCGACGAAGAACAGACCTTCGGCCCGCAGGGCTGGAGCCAGGGCAGCGCAGATCTGGAGCTCCCGTTCGCTCAGCTGGGTGGCTTCCGGATGCCCTCCCACCGCGAGGTTGCTGCGGAATTCACCCTCCCGCGGCCTGCGGTTGACCGCTCCGAGGGGTTCGCCATCCACCAGAAGAATGCGTTTGTCGCCCTCCGTGACCGAAGGAAGAAAGCGCTGGGCCATCACCGGCAGACGGCCCTGGTCGGTGACGAGCTCCAGGAGGGCACCGAGGCCGGGGGCCTGGGCCGACACCCGCACCACTCCGAGCCCCGCCCGGCCCCCCAGGGGCTTGAGCACCACCTCTCCCTGCTCCTGGGCAAACGCCTCCAGCTCGGAGATCCGGCCGGCCACGAGGGTGGGGGCCATCCAGCGACTGAAGCGCAGGGCTCCGAGCTTCTCGTTCCAGCTGCGCAGCGACGACGGGCGATTGAGCACCAGGGCACCGGCCCGCTCGGCCACCTCCAGCAGATGGGTGGCATAGAGATAGGCCTCATCGACCGGAGGGTCCTTGCGCATCCAGATCGCATCGAAGCTCTGAAGCTGCTGACGCTCCGGGGCACCGATCGTGAGCCATGGCTCCGCCTCCACCGGCACCGCCACCACCAGCGGCTCATCACCGCGGGCGATCAGATCCGCCGGCGTGGAGGCCCAGACGTCATGACCCGCCCTCTGGGCGGCCTGCATCAGCGCAGCGGTGGAATCCTTGGCTGGGTTGATCCGCTCAAGCGGATCCATCACGAACAGCTGACGCATCGCGGCCACCGGTCAGGCCTGGGCCAGAAGGGCATCGAGCCGGCCGGAGCGCTCGAGGGCGTGGAGATCGTCACATCCGCCGACGTGGGCCTCGTTGATGAAGACCTGGGGCACGCTGCGGCGCCCATCGCCCCGGGCGGCCATCGCGTCACGCGCGGGCTCATCGCCATCAACACTGTGCTCGGTGTAGGCCACGCCCTTGCTGTCGAGCAGTGCCTTGGCCCGGACGCAGAACGGGCAGGTGCGCCAGGTGTAGATCTCAACCTTGGCCATGGAGGCACCAACGGGGAACTGACGCGATCCTATGCAGGCCAACCTCGCTGATAGCGTCGAACCAACAGACCCGTTTCCGTTGCTCGACCTCACCGACTTCAAGCGCGATCTCTCCGAGCTCACTAGCCGCCTGGGCCATGCCCAGGACTGTCTTTGACGTTCCTGCACTGAAAGCCAGACAGCAGGACCTCGAACAACTCGCTGCCCAGCCCGACTTCTGGGATGACCAGCAGAACGCGCAGAAGCAGATGCGTCGCCTCGATGAGGTGAAGGCGCAGCTCGAGCAGCTGGTGCAGTGGCGCCGGGCGGTGGAGGACGGTGAAGCCACCGTTGAGCTCTACGACCTGGAGCCCGACGACGAGATGCTCGGCGAAGCGCAGACGGGACTCAACCAGCTCCGCAGCGAACTCGATCGCTGGGAGCTGGAACGGCTGCTCAGCGGTGAATACGACAAGGAGGGCGTCGTGCTCTCCATCAATGCCGGCGCCGGCGGCACCGACGCCCAGGACTGGGCCCAGATGCTGCTGCGCATGTACACGCGCTGGGCGGAGGACCACGGCATGAAGGTCAGCGTCGATGAACTCTCCGAAGGGGAGGAAGCCGGCATCAAGAGCGCCACGATCGAAATCGAGGGCCGCTACGCCTACGGCTACCTGCGCAACGAGAAGGGCACCCATCGCCTGGTGCGGATCTCCCCGTTCAACGCGAACGACAAGCGCCAGACCAGCTTTGCCGGCGTGGAGGTGATGCCGAAACTGGAGGAGGAGGTCGACATCGACATCCCCGAAAAGGATCTGGAGGTCACCACATCCCGATCCGGCGGCGCCGGCGGACAGAACGTGAACAAGGTGGAAACTGCCGTGCGCATCCTCCACATCCCCACGGGTCTGGCGGTGCGCTGCACCCAGGAACGCTCCCAGCTCCAGAACAAGGAAAAAGCGATGGCCTTGCTGAAGGCCAAGCTGCTGGTGATCGCCCAGGAGCAGCGGGCGGCGGAAATCGCCGACATCCGGGGCGACATCGTTGAAGCGGCCTGGGGCAACCAGATCCGCAACTACGTGTTCCATCCGTACCAGATGGTCAAGGACCTGCGGACGCAGGAGGAGACCACCGATGTGCAGGGCGTGATGGACGGTGATCTCGATCCCTTCATCCAGGCGCTTTTGCGCCAGGGTGTCGACAGTCCAGGCACTGACGAGGACGGCTGATCGATGCGCGACCCCCAACCCACGACCGCTGCAGACGCACCCGACACCGGCAGCGAGCGGTCGCCCAGCTTTGTGAAGCAGGCCATGCGCAACATGGTGCGCAAGGGGAGCAAGAGCCTGCTCCACTTCGGGCTCACGGCGGTGGGATTTCTGGGGTTCATCGTTCTGATCGCCTGGCTCGGACGCCCGACCCTGCCCTCATGAGCGAGCTCGACCTCGCCTTTGACCCCGCCCCGGACACGGTCAGGCTGAACGAGCCCGGGGAGCCGGAGCCAGTGCAGGACCGGCTCCGCTCCGCAGAGCCGTGGATCCAAGACCTCAACCAATGGCTGGAGCTGATGCGGGCCATGCCGGGCCACGCCTGCCCCGACCAGGTGCGCGACGCCGAAATCGTCAGCCTGGGATTGCAACTGACCGACGACGCGACCATCGCCGAGCTCAACGGGAGCTGGCGCCAGAAACCCCACCCCACCGATGTGCTTTCGTTCGCAGCGCTGGACGACGCCCCGCCCGACAGCGGCGATCCCTGCCTGGAACTGGGCGACATCATCGTTTCGGTCACCACCGCCCGCCGCCAGGCCCTGGAGCATGGCCATGACCTGCTGCATGAACTGCGCTGGCTCGTCAGCCACGGCTTTCTGCACCTGCTGGGATGGGATCACCCGGACGACAGCCAGCTGGAGGCGATGCTGCACTGCCAGGAGCATCTGCTGAACAACGGCGGTAATCTCGAGGCCACCGGGGAGAGCAGCGTTGACGCGACTCGACCATCCAGCTCTTCACCCTGAGCCCAGACCTGACGTGCCTGAGGACCTCAGCCCAATCCATTCGTCCCTGCACCGACGCACCGCGCGTCGAGCCTCCGGCCGTGGTGCCTGGACCATTGCCGGCGACCTTCCCTCCAGCTTCCGCTACGCCGCCCAGGGACTGGCCTACGGCTTCGGCAGCCAGCGGAACTTCCGCATCCACGTGGGCATCGG
>JBGKDM010000031.1:0-1775 GCA_042954165.1 Synechococcus sp. | reverse complement strand
GCCATGGACTCGATTGCTTTTGTGATCACCTTCCGCCCTCCCCCCGATCCAAAGCCATGACCCAATCCCGCGACGTCTTCTCCCGTCTGGTCAACTGGTTCACCGCCAGTGGCTCCGACAAGGCACCGATCTCAAGGCCTGTCGAGCAACGCGACTCGTTCTCCAAGCTGATGAACAAAATCAGCGGCTGAAGATTGCCTCCCTGATCCACTCCGACTGGATCAATCGTTCCGAATTCATCTAACTGACCATGAGTGCTTCCGCCTCACAAATGGACTACGTCCTACCCAATGAACTCGTCGACGGCATGATTGCCGCCGGCGGCAAAAAAGCCACTGTCAGTGTCAAGAATCTGCTGCTGCGCGGCTTCTATTCCGGCGCCATTCTTGGTCTGGCTGTGATTCTGGCCCTCACCGTCGGCCTCAAGAGCGGTCAGCCCTGGCTGGGCTCCCTGCTGTTCCCCTTCGGTTTCGCCAGCATCGTGCTGTTCGGCATGGAGCTGGTCACCGGCAACTTCGCCCTGCTCCCGATGGCCACCTGGGCGGGCAGGAGCTCATGGGGCGCCACCTTCCGCAACTGGGCCTGGGTCTGGTTCGGCAACTGGATCGGCACCGCAGTTGTGGCTGTCCTGATGGCGATCAGCCTCACCAGCGGTGGCACCGTTGACCCAGCCTCCGCCGCAGACGGTGGTGGCATGTGGCAGCAGGTGGCCGCCAAGATCATCGCTCTCAACAAAACCAACGTCGTCACCAAGTACGAGAACCTCCAGACCCTCGGCTTCTTCCTGGCCATCCTCAGAGGTCTGATCGCCAACTGGCTGGTGTGCCTCGGCGTGACCATGGCTCTGGTGAGCAAGAGCGTCCCCGGCAAGATCCTGGCCTGCTGGCTGCCGATCACGGCCTTCCAATCGATGGGCATGGAGCACATCGTGGTGAACCAGTTCCTGCACACCGCAGGTCCGATTCTCGGCTCCGGCGTCAACTTCGGTCAGGTGATTCTGTGGAACTGGCTGCCTGTCACCATCGGCAACATCATCGGCGGCATGGTGTTCATCGGCATGCTCTTCTACAGCACCCACCGCACCAAAGTGGAGAACGTGCTTCCCACCGTCCACGATGACAAGCTGGAGCGCGAACTGGCCGCTGAACTCGGCGCCCGCTGATCACGACTCCGTGAACCACGAAGTACATGAAGCCGCTCTCTGGGAGCGGCTTTCCCAATCTTCCAGACGGGCTCCGCTGGACCCGCAATGGCTGGGTGAGGTCTACTCACCCAGCCTTTCTGATGGCCTGAAGCGAGCACTGGGCGAAAAGATCGGCATGCTGGCCGAACAGGGATGGCCCCTGATCCGTGAGCTGATCCACCGGCACGGCAGCCAGGACGAGCTGATTCTTGCCGCAGGGCTGAGTCATCAACCTGAAAGCCGCGACTGGCTTCTGCAGCAACTGGATGTCATCGATGCAGACACCGAACCGGATCGCGCCCTGATCGTGCTCCAGGCGCTGGCCTGCTGGGGCGGCGAGTTACCGCTGGCGCTGATCGAGCGAACCCTGGTGCTTCCTGGCCTGCAACTTCGGATGGCAGGCCTGCAACTGCTCGGTTTTCACGCCCATCGGCTTGGCGATGACGAGCTGTTGCACCTGTGCGAGCCCCTGCTGAGCGATTTCCGCGATCCAGTGGCCCTGGCCGCCGTGCGCCTGCTGCAGCGCCGCGATGGTGCCTTGATCAGCGAACGGTTCGCGCAGCTGAGCAGCACCGGTTCGGACGCGGTGGCA
>JBGKDM010000030.1:0-1663 GCA_042954165.1 Synechococcus sp. | reverse complement strand
TCCACGTCGTAACGGGCACCCGTGAGCACCGCATCGGGGATCAGAAGGGTCAGCGGCAGGGGGCTGCTGGCACTGACGAGCACCGACTGATCCTGAATCCGTTCCTGCGCGGTGATCAGACCGGCTTCCGTGGAGAGAACGAGCTGCTGATCGGCCTTCAGCGAGAAGGTCAACCCCTCGTTCTCCGCCGTGCCGGTGACCCGCAGGGCCAGGGGGAAGCGGCCATCGGGGAGCGCTGCGCCGGCGGTGAGCCGCCAGCGGGCGTCGGGGAAACGCTGGGAGAACCGCAGCAGCCGGGGTGCCAGCAGCTCACGCTGGTCCGGTGCCATCAGCGCCTCCACCCGGTCTCGATCGGCGCTGTTGAGAGCCTGCTCCAGACGGCCCGCCAGCTCCTCGGGCGTGGGGGCGGCGCGCACGGGCAGCGGCAGCAGGCTGACGGAGGCGGCCGACAGGGGCACGGCCACGCAGACCTGCAACAAGCGGCGGCTCCACAAGGACTGGCAACCCTCGCGGATTCTGGAAAGAAGGTGCCGCACGCAATCCAGCCCAAGCTTCGCCCTTAAGTTAGGGCGCCTCTCTGCGCCATGCCCGCTGCCATGACACGGCTCCTGATCGCCGCCAGCGGCACC
The DNA here is from genome assembly GCA_042954165.1 of Synechococcus sp. Taxonomy (GTDB): domain Bacteria; phylum Cyanobacteriota; class Cyanobacteriia; order PCC-6307; family Cyanobiaceae; genus Synechococcus_C. The sequence goes on along the minus strand of JBGKDM010000030.1, from coordinate 1,034 downwards.
GGCGGGCATCTGTTTCCGGCCCTGGCGGTCGCTGAAGCCCTGCCGCAGCACTGGCAGACCCGCTGGCTTGGCGTGCCCGACCGGCTGGAAACGAGCCTGGTGCCAGAACGCTACGGGCTGGTCACCGTTCGCGCCGGCGGTCTGCAGGGGCGGGGCCTGCGCAAACTGCTCCAACTGCTGCAACTGCTGGGGGCGAGCCGGGATGTGCGTCGACTCATCCGCCGCGACCGGATCCGGGTGGTGTTCACCACCGGTGGCTACATCGCCGCACCGGCGATCCTGGCGGCCCGCTGGTGCCGGGTTCCGGTGGTGCTGCATGACTCCAATGCCGTCCCCGGGCGGGTCACCCGGCTGCTGGGTCGCTTCTGCACCGACGTGGCCGTCGGCCTGCCGGCGGCGGTCGCACGGATCCCCGGCTGCACCGCCACCGTCACCGGCACCCCGGTGCGCCGCAGTGTGCTGGAGCCCGGGCCCCTGCCGGCGTGGGTTCCCCCGGGCGAGGGCCCGCTGCTGTTGGTGATGGGCGGCAGCCAGGGTGCCGTGGGCCTCAATCGGATGGTGCGGGCCGTGCTGCCTGATCTGCTCGCGAACGGCTGCCGGGTGGTGCACCTCAGCGGCAGCAATGACCCTGAGGCCGGCAGCCTGCGGCATCCTCAGCTGGTGGAGCGTCCGTTCAGCGATGCGGTGCCGGCCCTGCTGCAGCACGCCGATCTGGCGATCAGCCGTGCCGGCGCCGGAAGTCTCAGCGAACTCGCCGTCACCTCCACCCCGGCCATCCTGGTGCCGTTCCCCCAGGCCGCTGACCAGCACCAGGACGCCAACGCGGCCTGCGCAGCCGCCCTCGGCGCCGCCGTGATCGTGCACCAGCACGCACCGGAGCACGGTGCCCTGAAGGCGATGCTCTGGCACCTGCTCGGCCCCCGTCTGCGGGGCTGCGCGCCGGCCGCCGATCCCCTGCTGAGCATGGGCAACGGGATGGAGCGATTGGCGGTGCGAGATGCCGAGCAGCAACTGGCCGCACGCCTGGTGGCCCT
>JBGKDM010000029.1:0-3619 GCA_042954165.1 Synechococcus sp. | reverse complement strand
TGGTTTCACCGCAGCCTGATGCCGGTGGCCCCAGTGGGTGCTGTGGCCTCCAGGCCATGAGTTGCCTATGACATCACCCCTCCCCAACGGAGCTGTCTGGATCGCAGGCCCCGCGGGTGACCGCGACGTCTGCAGAGGATTGGCTCCTCATCAGCAGCCGATGGCGTCGTGCTTCAGGGTTTTAAGTACTTCGACGCGTTGTTTTTCCCGGCGACGGTGATCAGGTTCAGGCAAAGGGGGCAAACCGTTGCGAGTGATCCGTTGCGCTAATTGCGGGCATCAACACGCTGATCCGATTGGGCTGTGCCCTCAGTGCGGGATGAGGTTGGGCCGAACCCTCAGCCATCTCAGTGCCAGTCGCGCCGAGTCGTTGTTTCTCGGGTTTGGATCCAACCTCTTTGATCCTCCAGTGAGGCCAATCAATCCGCAGAGCCCCGGCCTGATTCGCCCGTCGCATCGGCGGGATCTCGGGCACTGATGCTGTGATCTCCAGGCGCAGCTTCAATCCGCCTGCGACGTGCCTGAGTACGCGTCGGTGGATGTGATGGCACCGATCGGTTGGTTTCTTCGGTTGGCTGAGGCGTGATTGAGTGGATGGTTGGGACTGGAGCAGGCCATGTCACGTGAGAAGCCTTCGACGCTCACACGCGCTGGCTTGGTTCAGTCACTCGGTCCTGGGATTCTCCTGGCAGCAGCAGCCATCGGCGGATCCCATCTGGTGGCATCCACCCAGGCCGGCGCCCTGTATGGGCTGGGATTGCTCGGTCTGCTGCTGGCCGCCAATCTGTTCAAGTACCCCTTCCTGCTGGTGGGCAGTCGCTTCACGGCCGTCACCGGCCGCAGTCTGCTGGAGGGCTATCTCCTCCACCGGCGCTGGTTCCTGCCGCTCTATCTGCTGATCACTCTCAGCACGGGAGTAGCGAACATCGCAGCCGTTGCCTTCCTTGCCGGCAGTCTTGCCACAGCCTTTCTGCCTGGAGAGCCAGGCACGCTGTCGCTGCTGCTGCTCACGGTCTGTCTGTCCGTGCTGCTGGTGGGGCAGTACCGCAGCCTGGACCGGCTCAGCAAGGGGGTGGTGAGTGTGCTGGTGGTGAGCACCCTGTCGGCGACGGCCATCGCCCTGGTTCGGGGGCCGGCGCAAGGTGATTACACCGGCCTGTTCGCTCCGAATCCCTGGACGCTGTCGGCGCTGCCCTTCCTGGTGGCACTGCTGGGCTGGATGCCGTGTCCTCTCGATCTATCGGCCTGGACATCGCTGTGGATCTATGCACGCGAGCAGGATTCCGGTCACCACAGCACCCCTGAGGAGGTCCAGGCCGACTTCAACCTCGGCTATGCCGCCACCGTGCTGATGGCTGTGCTGTTTCTGATCCTTGGTGCCTGGGTGATGCACGGCCGAGGAATCACGTTCTCCCCTCAGGGAGGAGCCTTTGCCCAGCAACTGATTGAGCTCTACACCGCAACGCTGGGGCAGTGGGCCTATCCCCTGATCGCACTGACCGCCTTCATCACCATGTTCAGCACGGCTCTCACCTGTCTGGATGGGTATCCCCGTTCCGCTTCCGCCTCCGTGCGTCTCTGGCGGGGGCATCGCGGCAGGGCTGTGCTGAATGCTGTCCATCAACGACTCTGGACCCTGATTCATTTCGCACTGGCTGCTGCAGTGCTGATCTGGTGGAGGGGTTCGATGGGGGCTCTTGTCACCCTGGCGATGTGGATTTCCTTCGTGACCACACCGGTTCTGGCATGGATGAATCTTCAGGTGATGCAGAGCCCTCAGGTGCCTTCAGAGGGACGGTTCGGTCCGAAGCTCCGGCTCCTGTCCTGGGCCGGTCTCGGTTTCCTCAGCCTGTTTGTGGTTGTGTTTGCGGTCACGCAGGTCTGAGTGTCTGAGGGCTTAGCCGGTTTCCGAGAGTCCCGCTAAGGTCAGCCAAGACTGCTGCGAATCGTCTGATGCAGGCCTTGGAATTCACCGCCCTCGTGCTTGTGAACCTTGCCCTGCTGGCTTATCTCACAGAAAAGGGTCACGGATGGTGGCGCGAGCGGCGACGTATCGGGCGTCTGGTGAATGATCACCCTGAGATGAAGGGCGTTCATCCCGACGAGGACAGCCTGTTTGTGTTCGAGAGCGATGATTCCCTCAAAGCTCTTGTGTTGGGTAACGATGAACCTGGAGCGAGTGAACCTTTCTATGCGTCGGACGAGGATTTTGAGCAGGATTGATTCAGGTCCTGGGGACTGGAGGGTTGGGGCTGTCTCCCATGCATGAGTGGACCGACGAATTCATCCTCAACGCGCAACATCAACTCGTTTCGATGGTCGAGGACTGGTCCTACGACTATGGCGCTGATCCACACGATTGCTCGGCCATGTTGCTCTGGATGTTGATTCGCCTCAATCCGGAGGCTGGCCTAGATGCTTCAGTGCTGAATCCTCGAGCATCCGAGACGTCATCCAAGTCTCCGGATTGAGAAACGTGTTTGATCGTTGAGAAGCGCCCTGCGTTTTGGGATTGCCTGTGTGTCGAAAGATTTCTTCGTTGTTTGTTGTTGCTGAGAATTGTTGATATGGCTATTGATTGTTGACGTCAGACTCTTTCTGACTGATTCACCGCGCAAAGTGTCGGCGTCCACCACCGATATCCGATGACTGCTGAGGCTGAACCGAACCCGAGTGATGTGCCATTCAAGGATCCTGACGTCTCTCAGCCATTGCAGCTCCAGCCCGAATCAGAGGAGTCTGCTGCGACTCCCGCTGATGCAGTGATTGCCCCTGCACCCGATGCTGCCCCCATCAGTCTCCATGCATCGTCAGATCCTCAGGAGGCCAATGAGGTCGATGCCGATCTCAGCTCTTCCCAGCTTGTTGACTACCTCAGGCAGGCCCTTGACGCCCTGCGGGGCCTGAATCTTGAGGGGTTCAGGCAGATCTATCCAGTCTTTCTGGTGGTCTTTGGCACCGTTGTGCTCGGCTTGGCGTTGTCTGTCACCGTCAATGTGTTGCAGGCGATCAACCAGCTTCCTCTGTTCGGTGGTCTGCTCCAGGGTCTTGCAGAGTTGATCGGTCTGGTCGCCTTGGTGCGTTTTGTGTCTGCCAACCTGCTTCTGCAGCACAAACGCGCTGAGTTGTTTGTGCGGATTGCGGCCCTGAAGAAAGATCTTCTGGGCTGAACCCTTCGTCACCCCTTGGCTGGTTTGATCAGAGCTGATCTGGATTGGGTCAGAGGTGGGCCGGGCATTGTTCCTGGCTGTCAGCTCATGCCAGGTTCGGATGGGTCAGCTGGCCATCGATGCCTGGTGTCGCTTCCGATTGTTGTCTGCCGTTGATCCTTGATGCCGATGCTTCCCTCTGGTGCTGCGATCGATGCGGAGTGGCTCACGCAGCAATTGGACTGTCGCGTCGACAGCCTGGCGATTGAACCCCTGGGTGTGCCCCAGGGGTTCACCTCCAACACGATGCGCCTTCGTCCCCGTGGGCCCTCAGACGATCTTCCGGCATCCTTGATTCTCAAAATCGACAGTGATGATCCCCACAGCCGTGAAGTGGCTCTGAAGCTGAACTGTTTTCGCCGGGAGGTGGGGTTTTACCGCGAATTTGGTCAGACACTCGCCAGGTTGGT
>JBGKDM010000028.1:0-3337 GCA_042954165.1 Synechococcus sp. | reverse complement strand
GCAGCGTTTGTTGGTTCAGCCGAGATATCGACAAGTGCGCCTCTTGCTTGCTCAGCGTCAAGCCCGATCTGGATGCTGAGGGCTTCCAGATCCGCGAAGCGCTGCTGACCGCGTAACCGGATCACGGGCTCCACGCAGAGGGAGACTCCATTGAGCTCCTGATCGACGTCGAGCAGGTGAACTTCAACCGCCGATGGTGAATTCGGATCCACAGTTGGTTGCGGACCGAGGTTCATCACAGCTGCAAATCGACGACTCTGTCCCTCGATTCGGGCCCAGGCCGCATACACACCAAGGCCTGGCAGAAACTTGCGTCCGTCGACCTGCAGGTTGGCGGTCGGCCATCCGATCGTGTGCCCCAGGCCTCGTCCCTTCACCACGGAGCCACTGAAGCGATACGGACGTCCCAGTAGCTGCGTGGCCCTTTGAAGATCGCCATCGCTCAACGCGGCCCGGATCCTGCTGCTGCTGACGGCACCGCTGCTGTCCCTCAGGATCGGCAGCACGCTGACTCTGATGCCGGCTTGCTGGCACAAGTTTGTCAGGGTCTGTGTGGTTCCCTGCCGCCCCTTTCCGAAACGGAAATTGGAGCCCACCGCAATGTGACGAGCCTGCAGGGTGTCAATCAGCATGCTGCGGACAAAATTCTCGGCGCTGAGCTGTGCCAGTGCCTGATCAAAAGGCACCAGGACGAGTTGGGCGATGCCGAGGGGTTCCAGCAGTGAGAGCTTCTCCTCAGGAAGATCGAGACGCAGCCGCGCTTCACCATGCAGCACTTCCCGGGGGTGGGGCCAGAAGCTCACCACACTCGGCACGCCGCCGTTGGGCTCGCTGCAGACAGCATCGATGACGCGTCTGTGACCAGCGTGCAGGCCGTCGAAGCTGCCGAGGGCCAGCGCCGTTGGCCTGCTGGCCTGCTGTGGGGAGCAGAGGGGAATCAAGGAAGCCGTGCATCCGGCGGGTGTTAATGGCAAGTTTGGACGACTGCCGTTCACCCCCGTATGGCTGACCGCCTCGACCTTCAGCTGCTGTCCCTCGGTCTACGCCGGATGGCCTGGATCCGGTTCTGGATCCAGACCGCCCTGGGCATTGTGGTGATGGGCGTTCTGGCCTTCAACAACGTCGGTGGCAGTCTGAGCCGCAACGCCGATCGGGCCCTCGGACTGAGTCCGGGTCTGTCCCTGACCACCCTTTCGTTCCTGGTTCTGCTGTTCAGTCTTTGGCAGGGCTGGTTGGTGGTGCGTCTTGGCCGTGCACTCGGCAGTCCTGCCCGTCCAAGTCGTGGTGAAGCGAGCAGGCTGATCAAGCGTGGTCTGATTGCCGATCTGCTCGGCCTTGTCTTCGCCGCCGTCGGCTACCAGTCGCTGGCTGGTGCTCTGTTCGTTCAGGCGTCCCAGCAGACCCCAGGCATTGCGATCGGTGGCTCAGGACTGCGCGAGAACCTGGCGATCACTTCCCTGGAGATGCTTTCCGTTCTCAGCAATACCCAGGTGCTGTTCGCCCATCTCATCGGGCTTCTGTTTTCCCTCTGGTTTCTTCAGCGCATCTTCAGGGCCCGCTGACTCAGTGAACGACCTGACCGCCGAGGCTGACCGTGGGCAGGCTGGAGAGACTGCCTCTCCAGAACAGTTCCGGTTGAACTGGGGTCAGCGACGGCGCATTGGTCTGAATCTGGGCCACATCGGTGGGCCAGTCCCGTGGACCGTCGCCACCGGATTCAAGATCTTCAACGGCTTCTCCTGCCAGCCAGTAGTAGGTGCGGCCGCGGGGATCCTGGCGCGCACTGAACTGTTCGTCGTAACGACGGATGGACAGTCGCGTCCAGCGCAGTGGACCCATCGACTCAGGATGGCAAGGGGGCAGATTGAGGTTCAGCAGAAGGTTGTCGGGCCAACCGTTCTGGAGTGCTGATTCGGCGACGTCAAGCGCGATCTCCCCGGCGCCTTCGAACTGGCGCCACTGGAAGCAGGCACTGCTCACTGCCATGGCTGGCAGCCCTTCGAGTGTTCCCTCCAGGGCAGCGGCCACCGTTCCGGAGCAGAACACATCGGTGCCGAGATTCGGACCGTGGTTGATGCCGGAGAGGACCAGGTCCGGAGGGCCGTCCAGCAGCTCGAACAGGGCCAGCTTCATGCAATCAGCCGGTGTGCCGCTGCAGGCCCAGGCGGTCACACCGCTGCCGAAGAGCTGATCGGCGCGTTCGGCCCGGATCGGCTGTTGCAGGGTGAGGCCATGGCCGGTGGCGGAGCGCTCCTGATCCGGGCACACCACGGTGACCTGATGGCCACGGGCCGCGGCGGCGAGAGCCAGGGCCTTGATGCCATCGGCGAAGACGCCGTCGTCGTTACTGATGAGGATCCGCAGCGGGGCCATGGCATGCCGGAGGGGTCTCAAGGGAACCTAAGCGTCGTCGCTGCCTAAAGTCAGTCGCTGCGATTCCAACGCCGTGAGCGCCACCATCTCTCTTCAGCAGCTCACCGACCAGCTCGAGGCTCTTGAACAGGAGGCAGCGACAGAGATTGCTGCCGCTGCCGACGCTGAGTCCCTCGAACAGTTGCGGGTCGGTCTCCTGGGGAAAAAGGGGCGTCTGTCCGGCGTGCTCGGGTCCATGGGCAAGTTGCCGGGTCACGAGAGACCTCTGGTGGGACAACGGGCGAACCTGCTCAAGACCCAGGTTCAGGCGTTGCTCACAGAGCGCCTTCAGGCGGTGAAGGCGGCAGCCCTGGATGCTCGCATCGCCAGCGAGACGCTTGATGTGACAGCGGCTGCATCCGGAGTGCCCACCGGTCATCGTCATCCCCTGATCACCACCACGGAAGAAATCGTCGATCTTTTCTGTGGCCTGGGTTACAGGATGGTGGAAGGCCCTGAAGTGGAGTCAGATCACTACAACTTCACGGCGCTGAACATTCCCCCCGACCATCCGGCCAGGGATATGCAGGACACCTTTTATCTGAGGGACAACCTCCTGCTGCGCACCCACACCTCCCCTGTTCAGATCCGTCAGCTGGAGCAGACACCACCACCCGTGCGGATTGTTGCGCCCGGTCGTGTCTATCGACGTGACGCTGTGGATGCAACCCATTCACCGGTCTTCCATCAGGTGGAGGTTCTCGCCATTGATGAAGGACTTGATTTCAGCCATCTCCGCGGCACGGTGATGGCTTTCCTGAAGGCCTTCTTCGGAGACCTCCCAGTGCGCTTCCGTGCAAGCTATTTCCCTTTCACGGAGCCTTCTGCCGAGGTGGACGTGCAGTGGCGCGGTCGCTGGCTCGAGGTCATGGGCTGCGGCATGGTCGACCCTGCTGTTCTGGAGGGCTTAGGACTTGATCCTGAG
>JBGKDM010000027.1:0-2639 GCA_042954165.1 Synechococcus sp. | reverse complement strand
ATGCTCCCGGCTGATGTCGAGGGCCACGTAGGCCGCCGGCTGCAGGGCCTCCAGCAAGGGGCCCACCTTGCGGGCACTTCCCGCCCCGAACTCCACGATCACGCCGGGGCCGAGGGCGGCGGCGATCGACTCCGCCTGTGCATTCAGCACGGCGACCTCCCGCCGGGTGAGTTTGTATTCCGGTTGGTTGCAGATCTGATCGAACAGCTTCGATCCTTCGGCGTCATAGAGAAACCAGGCCGGTAGCTGTTTCGGGCTGCGATGCAGTCCCTCCTCGACGAGGCGACGCATGTCGGCCGCCGGGGGGTGCAGATCGATCAGCTCTGCCGGCTGGATTGGAGAGGACAGGCTGTTCATCGGGCCAGGCGCAGACCGGCGGCCATCCAGCGGCAGGCCGGTGCGAAGAAATTGCGGTAGGTGAGCCGTTCATGGCCTCGAGGTGTCAGCTGACTGCTGCCCCGAAGCACGAACTGGGAGGTCATGAATTTGCCGTTGTATTCGCCGACAGCGCCGCTGGCCGGTTGGAAGCCCGGGTAAGGCCGGTAGGGACTGGATGTCCATTGCCAGAGCGTCCCATAGGCGTCATCGATGCCGCTGCCGTGGTCGCGGACGGCCACCTCCCACTCCGCCTCGCTGGGGAGGCGGTGTCCGCTCCAGCGTGCATAGGCATCGGCCTCGAACCAGCTGAGGTGACGCACCGGCTGGTCGGGATGCAGGGCACGGCGTCCCCCCAGGGTGAACTCCCAGGTCCACGGCCCGTCAGGGTCGTCACGGCGCCAGTAGCGCGGGGCTGACCAGTTCCGATCTGTCTTCACGGCCCAGCCTTCGCTCATCCAGAGCTCGGGACGCGTGTAGCCACCGTCATCGATGAAGTGGCTGTAGTCGCGATTGCGCACCAGCTGGCTGCAGAGGGCGAATGGTTCGAGCCAGACGCGATGGCGGGGGCCCTCATTGTCGAAGTGGAACCCGGCTTCGGTGTCGATGCCGACCTCCACCAGGCCCCCTGGATGGGGCCGCCACCGGTCCGGCAGGGCCGGGCTGGCCGGATCCCGCCAGTCGGAGTTGTAAGCCGGTTCGAGGGGCTGGCGACTGAAGCCATCGAGCAGATCCATCAGCAGCAGCTCCTGATGCTGTTGCTCGTGCTGGAGGCCGAGCTCGACCAAGCCGCTCCAGCGCTCCTCCTCGTCCCCGCGGACCAGAAGGGCCTCCAGGGAGGCTGTGACGCGATGGCGCCAGGCCTGGATCTCGGCCATCGGCGGCCGGCTCAGCAGTCCCCGCTGCGGTCTGGGCTGCCTTGGTCCGAGGGCCTCGTAATAGGAATTGAACAGATAGCTCCAGCGCGCGTCGGCTTCGGTGTGCTCCGGCCGGAACGGTTTCAAGACGAAGGTCTCGAAAAACCAGGTGGTGTGGGCCAGGTGCCATTTCGGAGGGCTGGCATCCTCCATGCCCTGCAGGCAGAGGTCTTCGGGTTCCAGCGGGGCGACCAGAGCTTCGCTCTGCTGCCGCACCGCCAGCAGCCGTTGCAGCAGGGTGCCGGCGGACATGGCTTCGTCGAGCACTGCGGCAGACCCTAGGGACCTCCTGCATCGCGTGCAGGCCCGAAGCGCCACTCGTCAGAGCCGTTGTGGACCGCCTCTAACATGGATCCAAGAAGTGTTGAGAGCTCGGATCAACCCTGGTGGCAGAGCCCAGTTCGGATTCGGATCGGCCCCAGCCCCCGTCGTCGCCGGCGCGGCCAGCCCGGCTGAGTGAGCGGCGACGGGCAGCGGAAGGTCAGCTCTGGCCTGTGGCGGCGGCTCTGCTGCTGGTGGCCCTGGTTGGGTCCGTGGCCGGATGGTGGTGGCTGCGACGGGAGCCTCTGCAGGGTCAGGCACCATCCGTGCCGAGGGAGCTGCGCCCCCAGTCCCCTCCAGCCTCGTTGCCGGCCGAGGCAGCGGCTGGTGAGCCGCGTCAGCGCCTGCTCAGCCGGTTGCGGGCGTTGCGGATTGATCGCGGTTGGTTTCTGAGCCTGGTGGATGCCCGCTTTCTGGACGCCCATCCCGAGCGCCTGGGTCGCCTCCCTGGCGACAGTGCTGCGGATGCATCCCTGCGGCGTTCGTGGCAAGCCCTGGCAGAGGCGTGGCTGGCCCGGGTGGAGTCGTTGTCGCCGGCGTTGCGGACGCGGCTCGGTCGGCTCAAGGCGGAAGATTGGCGCGGTGAGCAGGATCGCCTTCTGCGGGATGGCGTGGGTCCGGAGGTGGCGGAGCGGCTGGTGAGTGCCCTGGCCCAGCCTCTACTGCCGGATCAAAGCCTCCGCGGCATGCCTTCGGAGCCCGATCGCCAGCTCTGGTTGGCGGCTGCCCTCACCCGCCTGAAGGCGGTCCGGGTTGATGCGTTGACCGCTCAGCTGGCGGAGCCCATCAGCCTGCGCAGCCGTGTGCGGGCAGGGGGTGTTCGCTTGATCACGATTCAGGTGGCTGAAGGGCAGCGTCTGGCCTTGCAGGTGAGCGGAACAGAGCGGATGCGGATGACGGTGTTCAGTGCCGCTGGAACTGTGGCTGAGGAGAGCAGCCCGCCGCGGGAGGTGCTGCTGCCCGCCGGCGTGGCGATGCCTGTGCAGCTGCTGATCACCAACGAGGGTGTGGCGTCCGGTGCGCTCA
>JBGKDM010000026.1:0-4252 GCA_042954165.1 Synechococcus sp. | reverse complement strand
CGTCCTCTGCGGGATGGCGTGATCGCCGATTTCGACGCCGCTGAGCAGATGCTCAAGACCTTCATTCAGAAGGGCAACGAGGGCCGCGGCATCGTGGCGCCCCGGCTGGTGGTGGGGATCCCCAGTGGTGTGACCGGTGTTGAGCGGCGCGCCGTGCGCGAGGCCGGTCTTGCGGGCGCTCGCGAAGTGCATCTGATCGATGAGCCCGTGGCTGCCGCCATCGGTGCCGGGTTGCCGGTCACCGAGCCCGTCGGAACGATGATCGTCGATATCGGTGGCGGCACCACCGAAGTGGCCGTGCTCAGTCTGGGCGGCACCGTGCTCAGTGAGTCGGTGCGTGTCGCCGGTGATGAAATCAGCGATTCGATCGGCGTTTATCTCAAGAAAGTGCACAACCTCGTGGTGGGTGAGCGCACCGCCGAAGACATCAAGATCCGGATCGGTTCCGCCTTCCCCGATGACGAATTCGATCAGACCGTGATGGATGTGCGCGGTCTGCACCTGCTGTCCGGTCTGCCGCGCACCGTTCAGCTGCAGGCTGGTGATCTTCGCGAAGCGATTGCCGAACCGCTCAATGTGATCGTCGAGGCGGTGAAACGCACGCTTGAGCGCACTCCCCCCGAGCTTGCTGCCGACATCGTGGATCGCGGCATCATGTTGGCCGGTGGTGGCGCCCTGGTGCGGGGCATCAGCGACCTGATCAGCCACGAAACGGGCATCTTCACCCACATCGCTGAGGACCCCCTGCTCTGCGTCGTCAACGGCTGCGGCCAGGTTCTGGAGGACTACAAGCGTCTGCAGCGTGTTCTCGATACCCCTGAGTACGTCCGCAACACCGTGACGGCCTGATCCCATGGGTCCCTCCCCCTGGCAGGCAGGGTCCCGCTGGCGAGGGGGGCGTCGCCTCTGGCCATGGCTGGGTCTTCTCGGGTTGCTGGTGCTGGTGCGTTGGAGCAAGGGCGCCGGTGTTCTCGATGCCTACGCCCTGCTCAGCAGACCCTTCTGGCCCGGCTCGGCCCAGAGGGAGTGGGTTCAGTCGGCCGCATCGTTGGAGCAGGCGGCGCAGCTTGAGCTGCTGCGTCAGGACAATGCCCGCCTGCGCAAGCTGCTGGATCTGCGGCAGCAGGGATCGGAGGGGCAGGTGGCCGCCGCGGTGATTTCCCGTCATGCCGCCGGCTGGTGGCAGCAGCTGGAGCTCGGCAAAGGCGCCTCGGCGGGACTGGCCGTCGGCAATGCCGTGATCGGGCCGGGTGGATTGATCGGCCGTGTCCAGAGCGTGACCCAGACCACCGCACGGGTGCGCCTGCTCACCGCGCCGGGCAGTCAGATCGGTGTCTGGGTGCCGAGAACGCGCCAGCACGCCCTGCTGGTGGGTGTGGGCACGGCGCGTCCGCAGCTGCGGTTCATCGAGAAGGACGTCCGGGCCCATCCCGGTGACCTGGTGAGCACGTCGCCTGCCAGCACCTTGCTGCCGCCGAATCTTCCGGTCGCCGTTCTCCAGTCGCTGAACCGTCGGGCTGTCCCGGCCCCTCTCGGGGTCGTTCAGTTGATCGCCGCCCCTGAGGCGGTCGACTGGGTGCAGGTGCAGACCCGCTGATGGCACGCCTCTATGCCCAACCGCTGTCTGTGGCCTCCGGCCTTCTGGTGCCGATGGTCACCCTGGCCCAGCCCGCCTGGCTCACCCTCAGTGGTGGGCCTCCCAACTGGGCCGTGCTCTGGTTGCTGCCCTGGGCGCTGGTTGACGGCCCTGCCTCCGGTGCCATCGCCGGTGCGGCCATGGCCCTGGTGATGGATGCGCTGGGCGGGGACGCGCTGACGCAGCTGCCGGCGCTGGTGCTGCTCGGTTGGTGGTGGGGGCGGCTTGGACGGCGGGGGCAGCCCATTCAGCGCAGCCTCAGCCTGGGCCTGCTCGCCTGGATCGGGGCCATGGTGGTCGGCATCAGCTTCTGGCTGCAGTTGCGTCTTCTCCAGGGTCTGGATGCTCCCTTGCTTCAGCACTGGGCCTGGCATCGCTGCCTGGCCCAGGCGTTGATCACCGGGTTGGTGGCGCCGCTGCTGGCCTCCTTTCAACTGCTGCTCTGGCGACGGCGGGCACCGAATTGATCCGGCACGATGACGCGAGCGATGTCACGGTGACAGCGATGCGAGGTCGCAGGCGCGTTCAGGCCCTGGTGCTGGCGATGGCGGCCCTGCTGACGGTCGGCTGCCGTCCGCAGCATCGGGCTGATCAGCCTCTGCAGCTCTGGACGCTGCAGCTGGCACCGAAATTCAACACCTATATGGAGGATGTGATCGGCGCCTGGACCAGGGCGCATCCCCAGGCTCCCGTGCGCTGGACCGATCTGCCCTGGGGCTCGGTGGAGCGCAAGCTTCTGGCCGCCGTGTTCGCCCGCACGGCTCCCGACCTGGTCAATCTCAATCCACCGTTTGCCGCCAATCTCGCCAGCAAGGGCGGACTCACGGATCTCACCCCCCTGCTGCCGGAGGATGCCGCATCGCGTTTCCTGCCCTCGGTGTGGCGGGCCGCCCGCGACGCCAGGTCAGGACAGATCGCCGTGCCCTGGTATCTCACGGTCCGCCTCAGCCTCGTCAACCAGCAGCTGCTCGCCCAGTCCGGCCTGACGGAACCCCCGCGTCGCTGGCATGAGGTGCCTGCCTTCGCCCGCGCGGTGCGCGAGCGCACCGGCCGCCATGCCCTGTTCGTGACTGTGGTGCCCGATGACTCCGCCGAACTGCTGGAGTCATTGGTGCAGATGGGGGTGACGCTGCTGGATGCACGTCAGCGGGCTGCCTTTGATTCCCCTGCTGGGCGTCGGGCCTTCGCCTTCTGGGTGGATCTCTATCGCGACGGTCTGCTGCCCCCCGAGGTGGTGAGCCAGGGTCAGGGTCGCGCGGTGGAGCTCTATCAGAGTGGTGCCCTGGCGGTGCTGTCCAAAGGGCCTGAATTTCTGCGCAGCATTCAGACCAATGCGCCCGGGGTGGCCGCCGTCACGCAGGCCTTCCCTCCCCTGGCCGGGGAGGACGGCACGGCCAATGTGGCGCTGATGACCCTGGCGGTGCCGCGGCAGAGCCATCGGCCTCGCGAGGCCCTGGCCTTTGCCCTGCAGCTCACCGACGGGCCTAACCAGGCCCGGTTCGCCCGTGAAGCCAGGGTCCTGCCGTCCTCGCGCCAGGCCCTCGCCCAGGTGCGGGCCGAACTGGAGGCGGAGCGGCCGGTCTCTCCGGCGGAGCGGCGGGTGAGATCCGCCCGTCTGCTCTCAGCGCAGACGCTGGAGACGGCGAGGGTCCTGGTGCCGTCGACTCCAGGCATCAAGCGTCTTCAGGCCATCATCTACACCCAGTTGCAGCGGGCCATGCTGGGGCAGATCAGCAGCGATGAGGCCGTTCGCGAGGCTGCGCTGCAGTGGAATCGCTACGCCACAGCCCGCTGGCCCGATCCTTAAGACAACCGGAAGCCTGCGCGCTCGCCTCGGGATTACGCCGTGTTTTCCCTTCGCGGAAGGGTATGGTTGCGTTTCTTCACCTGCCTGGCGCATGCCCGACAGCGGGTCCTCCAACCCGAATCGCAGCGACCTCGAGGCGTCCAAGGCGCCTGAATCGCCGAAAGCCACCATTCTTGTGGTCGACGACGAAGCTGCCGTGCGCCGCGTCCTGGTGATGCGGCTGCAGCTCGCTGGCTATCGGGTGGTCTGCGCTGAAGACGGCGAAAAGGCCCTGGAGATGTTCCACAACGAGTCACCGGATCTGGTGGTTCTCGATGTGATGCTCCCCAAGATGGATGGCTTTGCCGTCTGCAGGCGGCTGCGGGCTGAATCCTGCGTCCCCATTATTTTCCTGTCAGCGCTTGAGGCGATTTCCGAGCGGGTTGCCGGTCTGGACCTCGGTGCTGACGACTATCTGCCGAAGCCCTTCAGCCCCAAGGAGCTGGAGGCCAGGATCGCTTCCATCCTGCGACGCGTCGGTCGTGGATCGGCCACCGCTGAACCCCGTGAGATTCCCGCCGGTCAGGGTGTGATGCGTGTCGGTGATCTGATGGTGGACACGAACCGCCGCCAGGTCACCCGTGGCACGGACCGGATTGCGCTTACCTACACCGAATTCAGCCTGCTCGAGCTCCTCTTCCGTGAGCCCGGTCGGGTCGTGCCCCGTGCGGAGATCCTGGAGCAGCTCTGGGGCTATCCCCCTCGTCGTGCCGCCGATCTGCGGGTGGTTGATGTCTATGTGGCCCGTCTGCGCGGCAAGCTCGAGCCCG
>JBGKDM010000025.1:0-1655 GCA_042954165.1 Synechococcus sp. | reverse complement strand
CGGTGCGCAGCGGTCATCGTGCCCGGCCGGTAGACCTCGCCGCTGGCCGTTCGGTTGCCGTAGAAGCCTGGCCCATACCAACTCGCTTCTCCCGTGCTGACGGAGACCACGGAGGGTTCTGCGATCGGCGGCAAGGTAGGGACAGAGGGACTGATCACACCAGACCGGGGAGCGATTCGCAGTCCCGATGACGATGCGGACGAATCGGTGGGGAGCAAGCCGATGGACGGACTCGACACCACATCGATAGAGCCAGCGGAGCCATGCGCAACGGGGACATCGGCATGAACCGGCGCAACGACAACGCCACTGGCAGTGATGGCGAAGAGAGTGCTGCAGCCGACGAGAAGACGGAAAAGCGTTGAAGCCATGCCCGGCGGACATCCCGAATCAACCAAGCTCTGCCCCGCAGGCATCGAAGGCTGATGATTGATCCGAGGCCATGGCGTCTGATCAACCGAAGAATGTCCTGATCATTCGAAGAACCGACGCACGCTAAGGAGGTTTGGACCACCGAGCCACGCAGGAGCCTCGCAACCAACCGGCACGATGATCACGTCAGCCCCCGAGACACCAGGCCCGGAGCGAGAGGTGCAGGCCCGGGCCGACCAGGACGGATCAGCAGTAGCAATCACTCTCAAAAGCAGGCCTGATCGATGATGGGCGGAGAGGAACCCCCCTGCCCTGGACCTCGGGGAGAGAGGATCAGGAAAGTTGCGTACCGGGTCCGCCCCGCTTGGGAATGGATTACAAGAGTGCAGGGGTGGATGTTGAAGCCGGGCGGGCCTTCGTCGACAGGATCCGTTCCAGCGTTGAGGCCACCTTCAGGCCGGAGGTGGTGGGAGGCCTGGGCGGCTTCGGCGGCGTGATGCGGCTGCCTGCGGGCATGCGCAAACCACTGCTGGTGTCAGGCACAGATGGGGTCGGGACCAAGCTCGAACTCGCCCAGGACCACGGCAGTCACCACAACGTTGGAATCGACCTGGTGGCGATGTGCGTGAACGATGTGATCACATCGGGAGCCGCGCCGCTCTTCTTCCTGGATTACATGGCCACGGGGGCCCTGAGTCCGGAAGCCATGGCCGAGGTGGTTGAAGGGATAGCCGCAGGCTGCCGGCGCAGTGGCTGCTCTCTGCTGGGCGGGGAAACCGCTGAGATGCCTGGGTTCTACCCCGCTGGTCGATACGACCTTGCCGGCTTCTGCGTGGCCGTGGTGGAGGAAGATGACGTTATCGATGGCAGGGCCATTGGAGCGGGCGACAGGATTGTCGGGGTCGCCAGCAATGGTGTGCACAGCAATGGATTCAGCCTGGTGCGCAAAGTGCTGGCCATGGCGGGAGCCGATGGGACAACACGATTCGGGCAACGACAGACACCTCTCATCGACGCCCTTCTCGCCCCCACCACGCTCTACGGAGCACTGGTGCAGAGCCTTCTGACGTCAGAGGTGCCACTGCACGGCATGGCCCATATCACCGGTGGAGGACTCCCCGAGAACCTGCCGCGCTGCCTGCCGGAGGGTCTCTCGGTCCGGGTTGATCCCCTGAGCTGGCCCCGACCTGAACTGTTCTCCTGGCTGCAGACGAATGGCACCATCCCGGAGCGGGATCTTTGGCACACCTTCAACATGGGCATCGGCTTCTGTCTGGTGGTGC
>JBGKDM010000024.1:0-1554 GCA_042954165.1 Synechococcus sp. | reverse complement strand
GCTGAGTCGGTGGCAGGCATGTTGGTTGCCGTCGCGGGTGTCACGGCGGTCGTTTCCGTTGCGGCTTCCCCAAGCAGCCGGGCGATGTCCTGCTCCTCCATGCGCTCCTTCATCCAGGCAGGACGCGAGCCTGCGCGTGCGGGGATGGCGCGCAGCTGGTTGTTGAACACAGGCGTGATCGGATCGCCGAGGCCATCCAGCAATTCCATCTGCACCCTGCCGCCCTGGTTCCGGTTGAGGCTCCCGCCCTTGTTCAGATGCAGCCACAGCGCGTCCTGGCGGTCGAGAAGAACGCTGTCGCCGTTGACGCTCAGGCGCAGTCTCCAGCGAGCGTCTCCATCGCGCAGGTTCTGCAGCGGTGCGTTCCAGATCAGCCAGTCGAGCAGCAGAGGGTCATCGCCCCCAAGTTCGGAGGGACTGACCATCACCAGCCAGGGGGCGTCCGCGGCGGGCTGGGTTCCCGTCAGGGGCTGCAGTTGGTCCAGCCGCCATTGCAGGCTGGCGCCAGGGCTTTTCACCGCTTCACCCCATGGATAGGCCGCATAGGCCGTGAGTCGGTGACTGCCAGGGCTCAGGGCCGGAAGGGTTGCCTTGATCGTGGCCCGGCCTCCGGGGGCTTGTGCCCCGTTTGAGCTCTCGCTGAACCGCAGTGGCGGTTGATCATCGATCTGGAGCACCACATGGGGCCCCAGCCCCAGCGCTGGATCCTTCACCAGGGGCCAGTCGTCAACGGCAAGGGAGAGGGTCCAGTCCTTGGTCGTGATCAGGTCATGATCCGCGGGTGATTGCAGGCTCAGTCGCGGGTGGCGGCCGGCCAGTCGCTGCCGCAGCTGCTGCACGCCACCGGGTGCGGCCACTTCCTGCAGAGTCCCGCTCGACGGGGCCGTGGGCATGGTTTTGCCGGCCCGCGCCGTGGTGGTCGCCGGCTGTCGTCCATCCCGCAGTCGCCCTGGGAAGCCGAGGGCGGACGCGGGCATGACCCCGCTCATCGCGATCAGCAGGCTGAGAAGGAAGGCGACAGCGTGGCGTCGCGCCAGCGGGCCCATGGAGGCTGCAGCGGTTCAGCTGCATTCTGAGTGCCCAATCAACCCTGTCTTGTCTCCGGGGAGTTTGTGTTTATTAGGGTCGCAAAAGTTTGCTTCTGTTGTTATTGACTGACTGAAAATATTTCCCCGGCGTTGTTAGTTGGGCTATGGCAGAGCCCCCGTCCCAACTGGGTCGCAACGGGATTGAACCTTTGTAACTCAGGGGGGCTTTGGGCTGCTTTCCGCATCTATGCTTCCGCCAGCGGTCCCCTCTTTGGGGCCCAATGCTCCAGTGAGAGTCAGGGGTTTCGGCTTCTGAAAACCACTGGCGCCCGGGTCGGCAACGCCTAGCGGAGCTGTGCCCGGGGCCCCGATGAACCTCCGGTTTGTCGGAGGGGTGGCCCACCACCTCGATCCCGTCCCTCGAGGAACGACTCGATGACCATCAGCCCACCAGAGCGTGGGAGCACCGCGAAGAGCCAGGTCGAAAAGGTCGACAATCCAGCGACCTTTGAACTGTTCGGCAAGC
>JBGKDM010000023.1:0-3298 GCA_042954165.1 Synechococcus sp. | reverse complement strand
TGCTGTTCAGCCTGACGAACGCTCGAGAGAGGCAGGGTGTCGAAGAGCTGAGGCGAGACCCTTGGGCTGCCGCTGCTGGCGGTCACGGTCATGAACGAATCAAGCCAGATCGGGCCACATTACGGCTCGCGAGATGGGCATTCGGGCTGGCATGAACAAATATTTGCAGGGAGACGCTGTACGGGGCTGACAGGGGTCTGAGCCATGAAATGCTCGGCTCCAGCCCCCGCCCCCACGCCTCCTTTTTGACCCATGTCCCATGCCTCCAGCGATGCGGCGACCCCTGTCGTAAGCGCCTTCTATGACCGATTCCCCTACCCGGGAGACCCGCTGCAGGACGGCCCTCCGCCCGGATACAACTGGCGCTGGAATCTCAGGAGTGTGGATCAGGCCGTCTTTGGTCGGGTCAGTGAATCCCGTGCAGCCGGCAGTCCGCTGAAAATCCTTGATGCAGGCTGCGGCACGGGTGTCACCACCGATTATCTGTGCCACCTGAATCCGGGTGCCGAGGTCCTCGCTGTGGATATCAGCCCCGGAGCCCTCGATGTGGCGCGGGAACGTCTCAGCAGGTCCGGTGGCTCGGAGGTGGTGTCGTCACTGCGGCAGGAGCAGCGCAGCCTTCTGGATCTCGAGGGGGAGGGCCCCTTCGATTACATCAACTCCGTCGGCGTTCTCCATCATCTTGATGATCCGTCTGCGGGGCTGCAGGCGCTTGGCCGTCTCCTTGCTCCTGATGGGTTGCTGCATCTGTTCCTCTACGCCGATTCCGGTCGTTGGGAGATTCACCGCGTGCAGCGAGCGCTGACCAGGCTCAAGGTCGGCAGTTCTGCCGATGGCCTGCGTCTCGGGCGAGACCTGTTCAGCCATTTGCCCGCTGACAACCGGTTGCGGCGCCACCACGAGCAGCGATGGGCCGTCGACTGTGCGGCGGATGCCAATTTCGCAGACATGTATCTCCACCCCCAGGAGACCAGTTACGACCTCCGCGGCCTGATGCGCTACATCGCGGATTCCGGCCTGCACTTCGCAGGGTTCTCGAATCCACAGGTCTGGGATCCATCGCGTCTGCTGCAGGGTGAGCTGCTCGAACGGGCACTGGATCTGCCTGAACTGGATCAATGGCTGCTGGTCGAGGAACTTGATCCCGACATCAGCCATTTCGAGTTTTTCGTCAGTCAGCGGCCGGTTCAGCGCGAGTTGTGGTCAGACGATCAGCCCCTTCTGGAGGCCACCGCTGAGCGACAACCCTGTCTCTGGGGCTGGCCTTCGACCAACATGCTTGGTCCGGATCTGGAGCCGCTCAACGTCGAGCCCAACGCCCTGGAACTTCTCAAGGCGATTGATCAGCATCCGAAGACTCCGCTGGGTCAGCTGGGATTCGGGGACGACACCGTCACGCTCGCGCGCAATCTGATGCGGCAACGCCTGCTTCTCCTCCATCCCACTCCTGGCGTGTCGCGATAAGGCGCGTGATAGATTCCGCGCGCTTTCTCAGGTGCAGTTTGCAGGCATCGCCTCCCACTGGTCTGGATGGGGAAATCGCTTCCTCAGACAACGGTATGGAGGACTTCAGACGTCTGCAACTGCGCTTGATGCAGGCCACTCTTCTTGTTTCCGCTGTCGCTGTTCCCGTAGCAGCTATCAGCTTTGACTGGCAAGTGGCGTGCAGCCTGTTGGTTGGAGCTCTTGCAGGTGTTCTCTATCTGCGTCTCCTCTCCCGCAGCGTGGCCCGGCTCGGTGGAGCGTCACGTCAGGTTGGTCGTTTTCAGCTTGTTGTTCCGATCGTTCTGATCGTTTCAGCGGCTCGTTTCTCCCAACTCGACCTCCTCCCCGCATTCGTGGGCTTTCTTCTCTACAAGCCCGCCTTGATTCTTCAGACCGTCTTTGACGGCTGAGTCCGCGCACTTCCCTCCTGCATTCATGGCTTTGCTGCCTTTCACACTGCCGTTCGCCGAACTGGAGGTTGGCCACCATCTGTATTGGCAGATCGGCAACCTCAATCTGCACGGCCAGGTTTTTCTCAGCTCCTGGATCCTGATCGGTCTTTTGCTCGCCCTTGTGCTTGCGGGGACCAGAAAGCTCAATCGGGATCCCAAAGGTGTGCAGAACCTTCTCGAGTTCATGTGGGATTACCTGCGCGATCTCGCCCGTGATCAGATCGGTGAGAAGTACTACCGCGAGTGGCTCCCGTTCATCGGCACCCTGTTTCTGTTCATCTTCGTCAGCAACTGGGGTGGGGCCCTTATCCCCTGGAAGGTGATTGAACTTCCCGAGGGCGAACTCGGTGCACCCACCGCGGACATCAACACCACGGTGGCGATGGCGCTGTTGGTCTCCCTGGCCTACTTCTATGCCGGACTGAGTAAGAAGGGGCTTCGCTTCTTCGAGCTGTATGTGGAGCCAACTCCCATCATGCTCCCGTTCAAAATCATCGAAGAGTTCACAAAGCCTCTTTCGCTTTCTTTCCGTCTTTTCGGAAATATTCTCGCCGACGAACTTGCAGTTGGTGTGCTCGTTTACCTCGTGCCACTGATTGTTCCCCTGCCCGTGATGCTTCTGGGTTTGTTCACCAGCGCCATCCAGGCCCTTATTTTCGCGACACTCGCGGCCTTCTACATCGGTGAAGGTCTGCATGAATCGCATTAATCAGCAGACATCTCCCTAGAACCTCCGTCTGCTAAAAACTTCTGCGCGCAGGTCCGGTCATCAGGATTCGGGCCCACTTTCTCTAGAGACAGTGTCCCTGCGCAGGGTGATCTAACTCCCGCTCCATTCGCTCAGCGCCACGCGGCGCGCCCTCAAACGCACTCAACATGGATTCCATCACTTCCGCAGCTTCCGTTGTCGCTGCTGGTCTGGCCGTTGGTCTGGCTGCAATTGGCCCTGGTATCGGTCAGGGCAGCGCTTCCCAAGGTGCTGTTGAAGGTATTGCTCGTCAGCCCGAGGCTGAAGGCAAGATCCGCGGCACCCTGCTGCTCTCCCTCGCTTTCATGGAGTCCCTGACGATCTACGGCCTTGTGGTGGCCTTGGTGCTTCTGTTCGCCAACCCCTTCGCAGGTTGATGAGGTCTGGGGAGCAACCGTCTTGACGGTTTGCTCCCCCATATGACTCTCGTCGCACTCTTTCGCTCCTCTCCAGCTCACCTCTTCCATGACCTGGCTTCTGTTCGCTGAAGCGGCGGTTCCGGAGGGAGGTCTTTTCGACCTCGACGCCACCCTGCCTCTGATGGCACTTCAGGTGGTTCTCCTGACCTTTCTGCTTAATTCCCTCTTCTTCCGTCCGGTCGGCAAGGTCGTCG
>JBGKDM010000022.1:0-3413 GCA_042954165.1 Synechococcus sp. | reverse complement strand
AACTCCTTGCTTTCCTTGAAAAACATCAAAAGACAACTACAGAGGGGATAGCATTCAAAAATAAGGCATCAAAAAGAAATCGATTAATGAATCGTCTCAAAGCCGTTTTGGATGTTATCCTTTGAAAATATTGTCTAAGCTTTGCTTGGTTCATCCAGTGATCTCAGCTCAATTAGAAGCCAGAGCGTAATCAAGATTTGGTGAATTCGGAGCATAACTCTGCTTTTCACTGGACATCCGAAGCGCCCTTAGCAGCGTTGTTTCAGCAACGCGGTATTGGGAGTCTTTCTTTGTGCCGAGATCATTGATCGATAACGATTGCAGCTCCTTCTGAGTCAACTCCACTGCGATATCAGGGTTGATCCCGTTCTTATGGATGTCTGTGCCCTTGGGAGTCAGATACTTGGCAATCGTGACTGTTAAGCCGGATCCATCCGAGAGCCCACGCACCGATTGCACCAGACCCTTGCCGAAGGTTGTCTGTCCCACCAACTGGGCACGGTTGTTTTCCTGCAAAGCCCCAGACAGGATTTCACTGGCACTGGCGGAGCCTTCATTCACCAGCACCACAACGGGTTGCTGCGTCAACGCGGATCCCGTGGCACGGCGCACATCCTGAATGCCACTGCGGGTCTGCGTGCTGACAATGGTGCCCTCATCAAGCCATTGCCGGGCAATGTCAACACTGGCCTCCAACAGACCTCCCGGATTGCTGCGGAGATCGAGAACGTAGCCATCCACCCCCTCCGCTTCGAGTTCACGGATCGCAGTCCGCATCTCCTTGGCGGCGTTGGCATTGAATTGCTTCAGGCGGATATAGCCCACCTTCTCGCCACTCGGAGCCGTGTTCAGCTGACTGTTGACCGAATGAATTTCAATCCGGGCACGCACCAGCGGCACATCAACCACCGCACCCTGACGTCGCAGGCCAAGAACCACCTCGGTGCCTTCCTTGCCGCGAATCAACTTGACAGCATCCTCCGTGGTCATCCCACGGGTGGAGGCGCCGTCGATCGACACGATGACGTCCTTGGGCATCACCCCCGCCCGGGATGCCGGCGTTCCCTCGATCGGAGAGACCACGACGATTTCCTTGGTGTCTTTGTCGAGTGAGATCTGAATGCCAACCCCCGACAGCTCACCGGAGGTTTCAATCTGCATCTCCTTGAACTGCTTGGGGTCCAGGAAACGGGTGTAGGGGTCGTCAAGGCTGGCAAGCATGCCTCGAATCGCCTCATAGGATTCCTCCGTGCCTGCATAGGGCCTGGAAAGAAGATCCCGTCGCAGTCGGGTCCAGCGCTTGGCGTCGTACTCCCCGGTTGAATCGAGATAGTCGCGGTAGATGATCTGCCAGACCTGGTCGATCACTTCCTTGGGACTGTCGGTGATCGACGATGACCGCGTCGACGGCACACCGAGACCAGGGGCAGACCAGGCGATGGCAGCGGCCAGACCGCCCGCCCCCAGCACCACCAACCAGGACTGTCGACGCGTTCGGCTGGACTCTTTAGCGGGCATGGCGAAGGCTCAGGCCTGATCCTTCAGCCTAACGAGATCAGACCGGATCCAACCAGCGACCGTCATCCTTGATCAGCTGGATCAGGGCCTCAACGCCCTCGGATTCAGGCACCTTGCGAATCTCGTCGCGACCCCGATACAGGGAGATCACACCAGGCGTTTTGCCGACATAGCCGTAATCGGCATCGGCCATCTCTCCGGGGCCGTTGACGATGCAACCCATCACGGCGATATCCAGACCGGTGAGGTGCGCTGTGGCATCACGAACCTGGTTCAGCACATCCTCGAGATTGAAGAGCGTGCGCCCGCAGCTGGGACAAGCCACGTACTCGACCATGGTCTTCCGCAGACCCAGGGCCTGAAGGATCGAAAAACACACGGGGATCTCCTTTTCCGGAGCCTCCGTCAATGAAACACGAATGGTGTCTCCCAGGCCTTCGGCGAGGAGAGTGGCGATTCCGGCGGTGCTTTTCACCCGGCCATAGTCGCCATCGCCGGCTTCGGTCACACCGAGATGCAGGGGATAGTTGAAGCCCTCCGCATCCAGGGTGTCGGCCATCCGGCGGTAGGCGGCCAGCATCACAGGGGCCCGCGAGGCCTTCATCGAAATGATGATGTTGTGGAAATCGAGCGCGTCGCAAATGCGCACGAATTCCATGGCGGACTCCACCATCCCCTTGGGCGTGTCGCCGTGGGTGAACAGCATCCGTTCCGCTAAGGAGCCGTGATTGACACCGATCCTGAGGGCCTTGTTCTCCGCCTTCAGCAGTTCCACCAGCGGGCGGAAGTCATCCTTGATTCTCTGGCCGATCGCGTCAAATTCCTCCGCCGAGAACTCCTGGCGGGAGGGATCCGGTTTGTCGAAGACAAACAGGCCCGGGTTGATGCGCACCTTGTCAACGTGCTTGGCCACCTCGAGCGCAATGCGGATGCCGTTGTGGTGCACATCGGCCACGAGCGGCACCGTGCATCCCTGCGCCCGCAGGCTGGAGCGGATCTCGGCCATCGCCTTGGCGTGGGCCATCGACGGGGTCGTGACGCGAACGATCTCGCAACCGGCCTCAGCCAGACGACGAATGCCGGCAACGGCGGCGGCGATGTCGAGCGTGTCCTCATTGATCATCGACTGGACCACAACGGGGTGATCACTGCCAACGGGAACCTCCCCCACCATCACCGTGCGGGTGATACGTCGGTGGATCTGCGTGTCGTACCGGCGGGAGGAGGGATCGATGGCGGTCGAAGGCATGGCAGTCAAGGAATCGGCGCGCCGAATGCAGGCTCACACTGGCATAACCGCCTCCTCACCTGACGCAGATCCTGCAGGGTTAGATCCACGGGCTTGCCGGGATCCCGCGACGGATTCCGCAGGAGATAGGACGGGTGGAACACGGGCATCCAGAATCGTTCCGCCTGGTCGATCCACACGCCCCGCCGGTCCCGCATCGCCCCTTTCAGGCCAAGCATCGCGGCCACTGCGGTGGCTCCCACCAGCACCACCACCCTGGGGTTGACCACGGCAATCTGGTGCTCAATCCAGGGGCGGCAGGACTGGAGTTCTCGTGCTGTTGGTTTGCGGTTGTTGGGAGGGCGGCACTTCACCACATTGCTGACGAACACATCCCTGGCGAGATCAAAGCCCGCCTGAATCAGCAGTTGATCCAACAGACGACCTGAACGGCCCACGAACGGTTCACCGCGTTCATCCTCGTCTGCCCCGGGCGCTTCGCCAATCAGCATCAGCGCCGCTGCCGGGCTGCCACGACTGATCACCACCTGCTGACGGCCTGCGGCCAGATCACAGTCGGAACACGCACGGCAAGCCTGCAGCCAGGCCGGGTCGAATTCAGGAGTTGAAGGCATCGACATCACGACATCAGATCAGACCCCACGCC
>JBGKDM010000021.1:0-5164 GCA_042954165.1 Synechococcus sp. | reverse complement strand
GCTGATCGACGCGTCTGATCAGGTCAGTCTCACGCGCACGGAATTGGCATGGCTGTGCAGTCCCTCGCTTCTGGCGAGTTGCTGCACAGCGCCGCCTGTGGCCTCCAGGGCGGCCCTGTTGAAGGCAATCATCGAGGTGTGGCGCATGAATGTCTCCACGCACAGCGCACCGCTGAATCGCGCTGTCCCGCAGGTGGGAAGTGTGTGGTTCGGGCCCGCGAGGTAGTCGCCGACCGCTTCGGGTGACCAGGGCCCAATGAAGATGGCTCCCGCATTCAGGATGCGGTCGGCCAGGGGGTGGGGGCGTTCCACCAGCAGCTCGAGGTGTTCTGGAGCGAAGCGATCACTGAGCTGGGCGCAATCTTCCAGGGTGTCGCACACCACCACCAAGCCCCAGTCCTGCAGCGACTGACGACAAATGGCTTCACGGGGATGCCCCTGGAGCTGTCGTTCCAGCTCCGGGGGCAGTGCGTCGGCCAGTCTCTGCTCGGTCGTCAAGAGAATCGCTGCCGCCAGTGGGTCGTGTTCGGCCTGCGCCAGGAGGTCGGCAGCCACCTGCTCAACTTCTGCGGTGTGATCGGCAATCACCAGGACCTCACTCGGACCGGCCAGCGAGTCAATTCCCACCTGCCCCACGACCGATTTTTTCGCCAGGGTCACGAAGAGATTTCCCGGTCCGGAGATCACATCAACGCGGGGAATGGATGATGTGCCGTAGGCCAGAGCCGCGATCGCCTGTGCACCTCCGATTCGGTAGACCTCATGAACACCAGCCAGGTGGGCCGCTGCAAGCACCGTGGAATTCACGGCACCATCAGCCCCTCCAGGCGTGACCATCACAACGCGATCAACCCCTGCGGCCTTGGCCGGCACGGCATTCATCAAAACGGTGCTCGGATAGGCCGCACGTCCTCCGGGCACATAAAGGCCGGCCCGCTGCACAGGACGCCAGCGACGTCCGAGGGTTTCACCATGCACACCTTGAAGCGTCAGATCCAGGGGTTTCTGACGTTGGTGAAAATCCTGAATGCGTCGATGGGCGAGCTCAAGAGCATCCCTCAGGTCAGGCTCGGTGGTCGTCCAGGCGCGTTCAAGATCCTCCAGGGGGACGCGAAGCGGCTCCGGTCGGAAGCCGTCGAAGCGCTCGGTCAGGGAGATCAGCGCCTCATCCCCCTGGTCCTGCACCTGCCTGAGGATCGCGTCCACTGTGGCCTGAGCCTGTTGCTGCGTGGCACCTGTCGTGCGCGTCGCAAGGTAATCGAGGTGCTGCTCGGCATCCCGATGGTTGCGGAGACAACGCAGCAGGGATGGGGCCGATGCCTGGCTGCCGGGCGCTGTCATCGGTGGGAACAAGGGCATGAGGTTTGATCAAGCTAGGCCCCGTCAGGCCAGCTTCGTCCTTAGGGTTTGAATCGCGGCACTGCGTTATGGTGTCGGATTGTCGAACCCGTAACCGGCTCAGTGGCCAATAACAAGTCGTCCAAGAAGCGCGTTCAGATCGCAGAGCGCAACCGCCTTCACAACAGGAGCTACAAGTCCGCGCTTCGCACGCTGATGAAGCGTTGCTTCACCGCATGCGACGCCTACGCGGCTGAGCCTGGCGATGCCGCCAAGGAAACGGTTCAATCGAGCATGCGTGCCGCTTTCAGCAAGATCGACAAGGCGGTCAAGGTCGGCGTTCTGCACCGGAATAACGGTGCCCATCAGAAGTCACGTTTGAGTGCCGCTGTGAAAAAGGCCATCGAGCCTGCGACCGCCGGCTGATCGAGACCTTTCGTCTCCCGCTTGCCGTCACAATGGGCCTGAAGGCGCGTTTCAGGTCCTCGTGGCAACTCCCACTCTCATTGACAGTCACTGTCATATCGTCTTTCGCAATTTCGAGGACGATCTCGATGAGGTGGCATCCCGCTGGCGT
This sequence comes from Synechococcus sp., assembly GCA_042954165.1. Classification (GTDB taxonomy): domain Bacteria; phylum Cyanobacteriota; class Cyanobacteriia; order PCC-6307; family Cyanobiaceae; genus Synechococcus_C. The sequence continues at coordinate 3,249 of JBGKDM010000021.1, read as the reverse complement.
GAGGCGGGTGTTGTCTCCCTGCTTCATGCCTGCGTTGAGCCCGCAGAGATCCCGGCGATTCGCGCGCTTGCGGATCGCTTCCCGGAAATGCGGTACTCCGTGGGGGTGCACCCCCTCGATACCAAGCATTGGACCCCCTCGACGGCCCAGGAGCTGCGTGAGGCGGCCCAAGCGGACGACCGTGTCGTCGCCATCGGCGAGCTAGGGCTGGATCTGTTCCGCGACTCCAATCTCGAGGAGCAGCTGCACGTGCTGCGCCCTCAGCTTGAACTTGCTGTGGACCTGGCCAAGCCCGTGATCATTCACTGCCGCGATGCCGCTCAGCCGATGCTCAAGGAGCTGCGGGCCCTGAAGGCGGCAGGACGCTGTCCGGCCGGCGTGATGCACTGCTGGGGCGGTACGCCTGAGGAAATGGACGCCTTTCTGGAGCTGGGTTTCTACATCAGCTTCAGCGGAACGGTGACCTTCCCGAAGGCGATTGACACCCATGCCTGCGCGCGTCAGGTGCCTCAGGACCGGTTTCTCGTTGAGACCGACTGTCCCTTCCTCGCTCCGGTGCCCAGGCGAGGGAAGCGCAATGAACCTTCCTTCGTCAGCGCCGTGGCCAGGCGTGTGGCGGAACTGCGCGATCAACCCCTCGAAGCGGTTGCGGAAAGCAGTACAGCCAATGCCCGTCGGTTGTTCGCACTTCCCTGACCTGGCATCTTCTCGATGTCAAGACAGGCGCATCAGCTCGCAACACCCTGAAGTGTAGGATGGTTCATTGGCCTGGCCATGGTGCATGTTCTGCGCCTGGCTCCCAGAAGAGTCCATTCCCTTCCGGTGCATTGACGACGTCTGCCTCTGCCGTTCTGTCCCGAGATCTCTGAAACCCCAGCGACAGCAGCTGTTCCCCGCTTGGGGGATGGCTGCAGTGTGCTGGGCGGCTCCGGTTCTCGTTCAAGCGGCACCCTGACGTTCAGGCCTCTTGTCCCCACTTCCATCTGCAGGTCTCCGCATGAGCAGCAGCGCGATTCAGGTCGCCAAGACCGCCACCTATCTGCCCGATCTGGTAGAGGTGCAGCGGGCAAGCTTTAAGTGGTTTCTTGACAAGGGTCTGATCGAGGAGCTTGAGAGCTTCTCCCCGATCACCGACTACACAGGAAAGCTCGAGCTCCATTTCGTCGGCAGCGAGTACCGCCTGAAGCGCCCCCGCCACGATGTGGAAGAGGCGAAGCGTCGCGATGCGACCTTTGCGTCTCAGATGTATGTCACCTGCCGGCTGGTCAATAAAGAGACCGGTGAAATCAAGGAGCAGGAGGTTTTCATCGGGGAATTGCCCCTGATGACCGAGCGGGGCACCTTCATCATCAACGGTGCCGAGCGTGTGATCGTCAATCAGATCGTGCGCAGTCCCGGTGTCTATTTCAAGGATGAAATGGACAAGAACGGCCGTCGTACTTACAACGCCAGCATGATCCCCAACCGCGGGGCATGGCTCAAGTTCGAGACAGATAAAAACGACTTGCTGCATGTTCGGGTCGATAAGACCCGCAAGATCAATGCGCACGTGCTGATGCGTGCCATGGGCCTGTCAGACAACGACGTGATCGACAAGCTCCGCCACCCGGAGTACTACAAAAAGTCGATCGAGGCCGCAAACGACGAAGGGATCAGCTCCGAAGATCAGGCTCTGCTGGAGCTCTACAAGAAGCTCCGCCCCGGCGAGCCGCCTTCAGTGAGCGGTGGTCAGCAGCTTCTTCAGACCCGCTTTTTCGATCCCAAGCGTTACGACCTCGGCCGCGTGGGTCGCTACAAGATCAACAAGAAGCTCCGACTCACGATCCCAGATTCGGTGCGCACCCTCACCCATGAGGATGTGCTCTCCACCCTCGACTACCTGATCAATCTGGAACTTGATGTCGGCGGCGCCAGCCTCGATGACATTGACCACCTCGGCAACCGCCGTGTGCGGTCCGTGGGTGAACTGCTCCAGAACCAGGTTCGTGTGGGTCTGAATCGCCTCGAGCGGATCATCAAGGAGCGCATGACGGTCGGCGAGACCGATTCGCTCACCCCTGCACAGCTGGTCAACCCCAAGCCCCTGGTCGCTGCGATCAAGGAGTTCTTCGGCTCCAGCCAGTTGAGCCAGTTCATGGATCAGACCAATCCCCTGGCTGAGCTCACCCACAAGCGCCGGATCTCGGCCCTCGGCCCAGGTGGTCTCACCCGTGAGCGTGCTGGCTTCGCTGTGCGCGACATCCATCCTTCGCACTACGGCCGTCTTTGCCCCATTGAGACGCCGGAAGGTCCGAATGCCGGTCTGATCAATTCCCTGGCCACCCACGCCCGGGTGAATGAGTACGGCTTCATCGAGACCCCTTTCTGGAAGGTGGAAAACGGTGTGGTCCTCAAGCAGGGTGATCCGATCTATCTGTCGGCTGACCTGGAAGACGAGTGCCGTGTTGCTCCCGGTGACGTGGCAACCGACTCTGATGGCCGGATCCTCGCCGACCTCATTCCTGTGCGTTATCGCCAGGATTTCGAGAAGGTCCCCCCGGAGCAGGTGGATTATGTGCAGCTTTCACCGGTTCAGGTGATCTCTGTTGCGACGTCGCTGATTCCTTTCCTCGAGCACGACGATGCCAACCGTGCCCTGATGGGCTCGAACATGCAGCGTCAGGCCGTGCCGCTGCTGCGTCCTGAGCGACCTCTTGTGGGCACCGGCCTCGAGACCCAGGTGGCCCGCGATTCGGGCATGGTTCCGATCTCCCGCGTCAATGGCACTGTCACGTTCGTCGATGCCACCGCGATCGTGGTGCGCGATGAGGAGGGTGTTGACCACACCCACTTCCTTCAGAAATACCAGCGCTCCAACCAGGACACCTGCCTGAACCAGCGCCCGATCGTGCGTCAGGGTGATCCTGTGATCGTCGGCCAGGTGCTGGCCGATGGCTCCGCCTGCGAGGGCGGTGAGATCGCTCTGGGTCAGAACGTGCTGATCGCCTACATGCCCTGGGAGGGCTACAACTACGAGGACGCCATCCTTGTGAGTGAGCGCCTGGTCAACGACGACCTCTACACCTCGGTGCACATCGAGAAGTATGAGATCGAAGCCCGTCAGACCAAGCTTGGCCCTGAGGAAATCACCCGCGAGATCCCCAACGTTGCTGAGGAGAGCCTCGGCAACCTTGACGAGATGGGCATCATCCGCATCGGCGCCTTCGTGGAAAGCGGCGACATCCTCGTGGGCAAGGTGACTCCGAAGGG
>JBGKDM010000020.1:0-3698 GCA_042954165.1 Synechococcus sp. | reverse complement strand
GGAGCGATCGCTGCGATCTGCGGCGAGACAAGCGAATCGGTCCAGATCAGCACGTCCGCTGATCGAAGTCGTTCTTCCGCCCTGCGGGTGAGCAGATCAGGTGCCCCTGGGCCCGCTCCGACGATGCTGAGTCTGGTCGGCTGCATCCCAGGGTCGGTTGACTGGCCGGTCATGGCGTTGTCCCCTTGTGAAGGCTGGGATCGGGCAGCTTGCGATTGCGTCCGTAGATCCACCACAGCCCCGATCCTGCGACTGCCATCAGGGCAAGACTCATCAGCTGTGCCATTCTCACGCCTCCGTCACAGAAGGGTGGAACACCGCCGAGGCAGAGAGGGTCGAGTCGCAATCCCTCAATCCACAGGCGGCCGAGGCTGTACAGCAGCAGATAGATGCAGCTCAGTGCTCCAGCGGGAAGCTTGAACCTGCCTTGGCCCGCCTGGGTGAAGAGAACGAGCAGCACCACGAAGACCCCCAGGTTCCAGAGAGATTCGTACAGAAATGTTGGGTGAAAGAAGCGCTCGCCGGGAAAACTGGCCTGCACGTGGAACGGCACATTCCGGATCAGAAGTTTCCAGGGCAGATCGGTGGGGAGGCCGAAGGCTTCACTGTTGAAAAAATTCCCCCAGCGTCCGATGGCTTGTCCCAGTGCCACGGAGGGGACCAACACGTCGAGAACATCCCAGAAGGGCTGTCGTCGCCATCGGCAGAACACGACTGCAGCGAGGCTGCCGGCGAGCAGAGCTCCGTGGATTGCGATTCCTCCTTCCCAGATCGCCAGGGCTTTCCAGGGTGTCGACGCGTAGTTGCGCCACTCGAAGGCCACGTAGTAGATCCTGGCGCCGATCACGGCTGCAAGCACAAGAATCGGCAGCAGGTCACTGATCAGTCCCGTTTCCAGCTGTCGTTGTCTGGCCAGCCAGCTCGACAGACTGAGGCCGATCAGGACTGCGATGGCGATCAGCAGGCCGTACCAGCGCAGAGAAAAGGGCCCGAGCTGAACAAGCTCGGGCCCTGGTGATGTGAACACAGTGAACAGATTCACGGTGGATCAGACGCCTTCTGCGGCCTGCACCTTCTCGACCTGCTTCTTCTTCAGAACAAGCATGATCTGGGCCAGGGCAACAGCAGCAAAGAATGCGAGGAGGCCATAGATCCTCACTGGGTTCTGAAGAACGATCTCACCGTCCATCTGACCGAATCCACCCACGTTCGGGTCATTGGTGATGGCCTCGCCGGCCTCGACTTCATCACCGATGGCAACGATCACTTCAGGACCAACGGGCACAGTTTCGGTTGCGCTGCCGCCATCTGCGGCCTCGATGGTGACCACGGTGGCGCCGTTCTCGCCAGCCTCAATGGCGCTGACGCGGCCGGCTGCAGGTGCGGTGAAGACGGTGTTGTTGCTCTTCTCGCCGGTTGGGTACACCTGACCGCGGCCGCGGTTACCGCCAACAAACACCTGGTATTTGCCGAAATGGATGCTGCTGTCGGTCGCAGGATCGGGGGAGAGGATCGGGAAGACAATTTCCTGATGCTCGTCGCCGGCGATCGGACCAACCAGAAGGATGTTGGGTTGGTCATCGCTGTACTGGGTGAAGTAGACGCCTTCGGTCTCTTCCTTGATTTCGTCAGTCCAGCGGTCCTGGGGCGCCAGGGTGAATCCATCGGGGAGCTGAACAACGGCACCCACCTGGAGAGGGACCTGGCTGCCATCAGCACCGATTTCCTGAATTCCCTGCTCGTAGGGGATCTTCACCGCCGCAGTGAAGACCGAGTCGGGAAGAACCGATTGGGGAAGTTCAACCTGCGTGGTCTTTTTGGCCAGGTGGCAGTTTGCACAGACGATCTTGCCCGTGGCCTCACGAGGGCTTGCGTAGTTCTGCTGGGCCCAGAAGGGATAGGCCCAGGAGGCTGCAGGTGCCGTGAGGACGGAGATGCCGACGATCAAGGCGGCGAGAACGGGAGAAAGAAGACGACGCATGGGGGACGAGGGGCGGAAGACGAAGAGGGAGAACGCTGGGTTGATCAGGCCCACCAGGGCTTCTCGCCGGTGCGGAAATCGGTTTCGGTCCACTGACTGACGAACACGTTGTCGTTCTCGACGCTGACGTTGGCGAGGGCCAGGGAGAGGGGTGCGGGACCACGAACGACCTTGCCGGTGGCGTCGTACTGACTGCCGTGGCAGGGGCACATGAACTTGTTGGCGCCGCTGTTCCAGGGCACAACGCAGCCGAGGTGGGTGCAGATGGCGTTGATGCCGTAGCTGCCGATCGCGTCGTCGCCTTCGACGATCAGATAGGTGGGATCTCCCTTGAGGCCCTGCACAAGGCTGCGATCGCCGGCCGCGTGACTGCTGAGCCAACCGGATGCGGTGATCGCGTTGCCGAGCTCATCCTTGGCACTGGTGCCACCACCGCCGCCGGCAGCGCGGGGAGGAATGAAGTAGTTGGCGACCGGATAGAGAGCACCCAGGGCAACGCCAGTCACAGAGCCGAAGGTCAGCAGATTCATGAACTGCCGACGACCCATTCCGGGCACATCGCTCGAGGAGGCTTGGGTCATGGCGGGTGATCAACCGTCACTGAATGGCGACCATTATGGATGCCAAAGGGCCCTGCCACGCTTTGTGGCGACAGGGCTTTACCGATTGTTTGTTGCGGCGATTCCGTGCTTGACGTCCGTTCTGCTGAAGCCCCTGAACCGCTCACCGTTGATGAGGTGATTGGCTGTCTTCAGCAGCGATGGCAGGCGAGTTACGACCTGCAATTGGTGGTGCGTCGCGGTCGCCTCTACCTGCAGGTGATGTGGGCCTACCTGGAACAGCAGTCGTTTCCCCTGGATGAAGCGGCCTATCGGGAGCACATTGCCCAGGTTGTGGATGTTGTGAATCGTTTAGCTCAAGCCGACATCGCCCGTGATTGGCTCAGCAGCACCAAGGACCGCCCCCGATTAGGGAAGGCCCTCAGCCTGCCGCTTGAGGGGGCTGAGCGTCTTGAGGAGTTTCTGATTTGAATCCCTGAGTGAAGGCCACAAGCCCCACGCCGATCAGGTAAAGCGCTGTGATCGCTCCGCCAAGCAGAAGCATCGTTACCGGGTCCGTCGAAGGCGTCAGCACTGCTCCTGCCAGCGCCGCCGCCAGCACCACCCACCGCCAGGCCGCCAGCATGCGGTTCCAGGTCACAAGGCCAAACAGTCCAAGCAGCAACTGCAGCACTGGTAGCTGGAAGGCAAGACCGGTCGCCAGCATCAGCAGCAACACAAAGTCGAGATAGCGCTCGATCGACCAAAGCGGTTCCACGACGTCAGCGCCGTAGCTCACCAGAAAACGCAGTGCGGCTGGAACCAGGGCCCACCAGGCAAACGCGATTCCGGCAAGGAACAACACCGCTGACCCCGCCACGGCCGGAGCGATCAAACGTCGTTCGCTGCGGGTCAGGCCCGGCAGCACAAAGGCCAAAACCTGATAAAGGATGTAAGGGAGGGCCAGGGTGAGGCCGGCATACCCCGCCACCTTGAACGACACGAACAGAAACTCTCCCGGGGCCAGCTGGAGAAAGTGAATGGCCCCAGCGGGTTCCTCCAGCAGTCGCACCAGCGGTTTCACCGCCACCAAACAGGCGAGAGCGGCCACCACCACCGCCACAAGACTGCGCAACACTCGCTGGCGCAATTCTTCGAGATGGTCCACCAGGGGCATC
>JBGKDM010000019.1:0-4270 GCA_042954165.1 Synechococcus sp. | reverse complement strand
GATCGGTGATTTTGTTATGAAGCAATGTGTTAGAGATATGATGGTATTTAAGGCCTGTGGCTTGCAGAGGCTTGGTTTTAATGTATCGCCAGCACAATTTGCTTCTGATGAGTTGCAGCTTGATTTTCTAGCCACAATTGTTGCCGAGATTGATAGCGCGGGTTTGGCGATTTCTGATTTTGAGATTGAAGTGACTGAGACATCTGTTTTTGATTCTGTAGGATTTGCTTATCGAGGGTTTTGTGAGCTGGCTGAATCTGGTTTCTGTCTGGCGCTGGATGACTTTGGTGCTGGTTACTCGTCACTTAGCTTTCTGCGTAAGTTTCCCGTTGGAAAGGTCAAGATAGACGGTTCTTTTGTTGAGGGCTATGCTGATCAAGCTTTGGTCAGGGGTGTTTCCTCGATTTGTCAGTCCTTGGGTTTGCAGTTGCTTGCCGAGCGTGTTGAGAATGCCGTTCAAGTTGACACTCTCCAGCTTTTGGGTATTTGTTCTTTTCAGGGATATCACTACAGCCGTCCTCTTTCGGCAAAAGACTTTATTGCCTACATGCAGGATCGGTCGGAGTCCTCTTTGCCTTAGTGGTTTTTTCTTTTTATTGCTCATGGTGCTGATTCATCTATATCTCCTCAATCCTGTACGAGTTGTGGTGTTGTCCTAATACTTGCTCCGAGCCAACTCATCCCCTCTCGAGCCCACTGCCGCACTGCTCGCGTCGCAGCTGCAGTGTGCGCTGCATCCGTGCGGTGACGCCGAGTTCTGCTCCACGCCACAGTCGATCCATTTCACGGGTGAAGTGTTTCGCGAGTTGCGGTGAGTGGATTACCAGCAGGGTTTCGTCGTTGGTGTGTGCTGCGGAAGGCGACCAGTTGAAACTGCCAGTGATCACCGTTTTGTTGTCGATCACGGCGAACTTGTGGTGGAGTTTGTCGCCACGGGCGAGGCGGGGTGTGCCGACCCTCTCATGGGGCTCTGAAAACGGTCTGTTATTCCGTTCCAGCAGGCACCGATGATCCGGCAGTGCCTTCCCCAATAGGTCGAGCACCTCTGAGAACGGCCTGCTTGCGAAGCCTGGATCGGCCAGCACGCGCACGCTCACGCCCTCCTTGATGCGTTGCTGGAGGGTGTCGGCAAGCGTTTGGGCCGAAAAGACGAACACGGCAATATCGATCCTGTGGCTTGCCTTGCTCAGTTCGTTCGCGATTGCACGCAAGCCATGGTGGGGATGCTGACGTCCGTGGGGTGGGAACAGCACTGTGATTGCGGCCTCCCCCAGGTCGATTCGCTCGGGGTTGGGTTCTCCTTTGCCCCGGCCGAACTGACTGTTCTTCAATCCACCGGGTCCATCGCCCCACATGCGCATGAACTCTGTTTTGAACACCGATGCAACCGCCCGGTCGCTGATCTGCAGCTGGTGATTCACATTCCCGCGCGTACGCGGTGCCCCGGCATCCCCATGCATGCCTGAGCTGGTGAAATTGGCGCTGCCGGTGAGCACATCACGTTCGTCGACGATCACGAACTTGTGGTGCATCAGGCCGCTGCCCTTGCTTCCGTCTTCGGTGTCATCGATCAGGGGCACCCCGCTCCGCTGCAGCAGAGCGATCGCATCCCCCTGCAGCAGCTCGTCGGAATCGGTGATGCCGTCGCCATTCCGATCAGCAAGGCGCAGGAGACGCTCGCGTCGCTGTCGTTGCCTTGGATTCAGCTCCGATGCGTGGAGGTGGCTCCAGGGCTGGCTGTAGTTGTTTTCAAGGATCACCTTCACGCGCACGCCTCGGGTCTGCGCCCTGATCAGAGCCCGGGCAATGCCGGGAAGGGTGAGCTCCTGCACGGCCATCAGGCATTCCACCTGGGCGGCATCAATCGCCTCGATCAGTTGGCGTTCAAGGTTGTCGCCATTGCGCCAGCCCCCATCCAGAGGGCTTCGGTATCGCGCGCTCTCGCGATGGTTGAAGTGCGCTGTGATCGATGCAGCCTGTGCCAGCTGCTTCGGAGCCGCACCCTGGACAATGCCGGGTTGACTGCAGGCCGAAACGACCAGGCCAAGCACCGCCGGCAGAGTTATTTGCCGGATCGCTCGGGATCGCATCGACCTCGGTGCTGGTTGGAGGCAGTGTTCCCCCTTCGAACTCACTTGGCCGGCGTCGTTCGGAGGAATCGGCTCAGTGCGGCATCTCCGCCGTGCGGAGCATGGCCACAAACCAGAGGGTGCTCAGCACCAGGGCAACGGCGACTCCTGCACCGATCCCCACGCGGGCAATGGTCAGGGGGACCACAACCGGAAAGGCCATCGCCCCAGCCAGTGGGGTGATGGCCACAATCCATCGCATGGCTGATGGCTCGCGGGTCATCGGCTCAGAACCATTCCGGTTTCGCTTCGCTGGCGGGATTGGTGTTGTCTTCCGGTGTGACGCGCTCGAAGTTGAGGGTGATGTTCCGCTTCTGTTCACCATCGGCGGCGGTGGCTTCAATCGGATAAAGCTGCTGGCCGTCGCGGAACGGAACCTGGATCCGGAAGGTGCCGTCGCTTGAGAGGGGCACGTCTTCACCGCCGATCGTCAGTCGGGCGGAGGGATCGGTGGCGCCGTACACAATCAGTTCAGCGTCGGCAATCAGCCAGAAGGAGCGCTGGCGCGGTGCGACACCCCCAAGGCCGGATTCGCTGCGACCGCTGGCCCAGAGGCCAGCACCCGAATCGCTCAGCCCCCGTTCGTCCCCGAACAGACCTTCCTGTTCGTGCAGCACTTCGGAGCCCACCCGGCGGCTGCGGAAGTGTGTTGTGGCCGTCTGGTAGAGACGCTCATGGAGTCCGGAGTCAGTGTTGTCGGGAACGCTGGGAGCCGGGGCGGGTGCAGCAGCAGCAGGGGCGGTTTCCAGGCTGAAGGGGACGAACTGATCCATGATCTGGTCGCTCGGGTGCAGCGCTGGGACCCGGGCAACAGATGAGAAGGCGAGAGACACCCAGCTGGCGCCTGCGCGGTAGCCCAGTTCAACGCGGTAGTCGCGGTCGCAGAGGGGCACCGGGAGATACCACTCCGTGCTGTGGCTGTCGACAGGCACTTCCTGCAGTGTGTGTGGATGGGAACTGCCGTCCTGCATGCCGGTCACGTCGGCAAGGCGAAGGCTCAGGTGGCCAGCCCCATCCCCCTGGGCGCGCTTGCGGTCGAGGTCAGTGATCTCCCAGAAGACATAGGCCCACTGGGGGTCTCGAGGCAGAAACACCACCCGGGTTTTGGCATCCGTCCGCGAGCTCTCCGTCAGTTCTGTTTCGGTCACGGCAGGGGACTCGCTGACCCGGTCCTGGCGTTCGGCAATGGCGGAGACCAGGTCCTGCTTGCTCTTGCGGCTGTAGAGGGTCACGCCCAGATCACTGGCCATCTGACGCAGCTGACGCAGGGTGAGGCGGGCCAGGGAGGTCAGAGCTTGCGTCACGGTTTCAATCACCCAGGTTTCTTTGGGATCAGTCTGCGTGAAATGTCCCGGTTTCGATCAGCTCAGAGGCCTGGAGTCAGAGGATCCTGACCGCCGCGACGGCCGGTTGGACACAAAAAAAGGGGAGCCATGGCTCCCCTGCATTTCGCCAGTTGCTTCTGGGCTGCCAATCAGCGACCGACGCTGCGATAGGGAACTTTGGCCATGTAGTCCATGTCCGGGCTGCCACTGGGTGAGGCGCCGCGGGCATTGGCGATGCCGGCAACCCAGTCCATGTAATCCGCTGGTGCGCCACCACGCTTGATCTTGGCGCGGGCAGGCAGGCCTTTGGCCGTACCCGTGAACACGATCTGGGGGAAGCCGAGGATGCCGCGGTAGTACTCGTCGTAGCGCGGGCTGGCGATGTTGAACGGCGTCTCGCCCAGGTCACGCCCGGGAAGGACGCGGTTGCGCTGGTAGGGAACCGTGTCGTAGCCGAAGGCGTCGAGGTATTCCTGGCTGTCGAGGAGCACATCAACCAGGCCCTCGAGGCCTTTGCTGGCGATCACGATGGACCAGGACAGCTCTTCGCCCTTGCCGTTCACCTTGCGGCCGAGGATCCGCTCGCAGAGGTGGCGGACCACCTTGTAGTTGCTGTTGAAGCCGTAGAAGCTGCGCTTGAACGTGTCGGACAGAACCAGACCACGGATGAAATCTCGCACCGTGATCTGGCCATCGCGGAGCTGGGACTCGAGATTCACATCCCGGTCGGTTTTGAAGGCGTGGAAGAAGATCTGGCGATAGGCGCTTTCGATCACCGTCTTCAGGTTGTCCGCATCCATGGCGATCTCCATGGAA
>JBGKDM010000018.1:0-9641 GCA_042954165.1 Synechococcus sp. | reverse complement strand
GTGGAGAAGTTCGATCCCACCCGGGGCTACAAGTTCAGCACCTATGCGTACTGGTGGATCCGTCAGGGGATCACGCGGGCGATTGCGGAGAAGAGCCGGACGATCCGTCTGCCGATCCACATCACGGAGATGCTGAACAAGCTGAAGAAAGGCCAGCGTGAACTGAGCCAGGAGCTTGGGCGCACCCCCACGGTGACGGAACTGGCGGCGTTTGTGGAGCTGCCCGAGGAGGAGGTGAAGGAGCTGATGTGCCGGGCGCGTCAGCCGGTGAGCCTGGAGATGAAGGTGGGAGATGGGGACGACACCGAGCTGCTGGAACTGCTGGCGGGTGATGCGGAACTGCCGAGCGAACAGGTGGAGGGTGAGTGCCTGAAGGGTGACCTGCGGGATCTGCTGGAGCAGCTGCCGGATCTGCAGCGGCGTGTGCTGCGGATGCGGTACGGGATGGACGGCGAGGACCCGATGAGCCTCACTGGAATCGCCAAGTCTTTGAAGATGAGTCGTGACCGAACCCGTCGCCTCGAGCGGGAAGGCCTCGCGATGCTGCGGAACGGTGACAGTCAGCTTGAGGCCTACGTTGCGATCTGAGCGTCAACCTCAGAAGAATTCGTCGAAATTGTCGAAGTCCACGGCCTTGAACTTCCCGGATTCCACCTGGGTCATCAGCCGCTCCAGCTGAACCCAGAGAGCCCCTGCCGTCAACAGGGACAGGAGCAGGGCGACAAGGAATGCTGCCCCTGACGCGAATCCGAACACCTGGAGCGATCCACCGATGAACAGGGTGACACCGATGACGATGCCCGTGTAGCTGGCCGTGGTCTCGACTCGGCCCAGGGGAAGGAGTGGAAGACGGTCGTCTTTCCAACCCTGGAGGCGATCCTGCACGAGTTGGGCAAAGGTGAGACCGCAGACGATTCCAATGGCGAGCCCTAGACCCGCCAGGAGATAGGGAGGTTGGCTGAGTGGCGCGTACTCAAGAAAGATGTCGTCAGCTCCCAGATCTCCGAACAGGCCGGTGAGGGTCTCCAGCTCTGCCTCCTGCAGGTCAGCAGGCGCAATGCCCGGTGCGAGTGCCACAACAGGAGTAAGCAACACGAGTTGAAGGTGGGGCCTATGACCTTAAAGGACTCAAGCAGCAGCCAGGGGATTGAGGCGTTGGAGCATGGTTCCAGCCAGACGTCCCGGTGAGAAGGTGCGTCCGAGCATCGCACCGAGCGCACGCAGGTCAGTTGTGCTGAGGCGATCATCCTTGATGAGTGTCATCAGGAGCCTGCGTCGCAGGTCACTGCCATCCCTGCTCAGGAGAAGTTTCAAGCCTGCACCGGCCACCGGCACGAGTTCAAGGCCAGGGGTGGTGCCGCTGTCACCGACAACCTTGAGAAGGCTTTCCAGTCGTTCGGTTCTGAGCTGTCCCTGGTTGTCGAAGATCACTTCGAGAAGCTTCTCCCGCATCTCCCTGGTGTCTCCTGCCAGCAGACGTCTGGCCACATAGGGATAGGCCACCGCGATGATTCTGAATTCCGGGTCAAGTCTCAGGGCCAGCCCCTCCTGGCTGACGACGGCACGGATGATCAGGGCGAAACGGGCTGGAACGCGGAAGGGGTAGTCGTACATCAACTCAGAGAAGCGATCCGTGATCGCCTTGAAGTTGAACGACCCCACTTCATCGCCAAGGCTGCCGCCGAGGACTTCCTCCAGGGCGGGCACGATCGGCTTGAGATCCGCATTGGGAGCAAGAAATCCCAGGGACTGAAAATCCTTCGCCAGAGCTTCGAAATCCCTGTTGATCAGGTGAACCACAGCACCGGTCAGGGTCAGGCGATCCGAATCACTGATGGAATCCATCATGCCGAAATCCACGTAGGCCACATGCCCGAGTGCTCCGGTGCGGCCAGCGAGCGCGAACAGGTTGCCTGGGTGGGGATCGGCGTGGAAGTAGCCGAATTCGAGCAGCTGTTGCAGGCCGCTGATGACACCCGTGCGGATCAAGGCGCTGGGATCGAGGCGTTGGGCTGTCAGTTCCTGTCGGTCCCTGAGTTTGGTTCCCTCAATCCAGCTTGTCGTCAGCACCCTGCGGGAGGTGAGCAACCGCTCGACGCGTGGAATGGTGACCGCAGGATTGTCTGCAAACAGGGCTGAAAAGCGATCGGCGTTGTCCGCTTCCCTGACGTAGTCGATTTCCTCGAACAGGCTCCTGCCGAATTCATCGATGATCTCGCCAAGCCCGAAGCCAAGATTGAGAGGAAGAAGGGGAGCGACAAGAACGCCAAGGCTGCGGATCAGCACCATGTCCCTTCGCAGGATGAAGGTGAGGTTCGGCCGTTGAACCTTGACCGCCACGAACGTCTGACCATGGAGGCGGGCCTTGTAGACCTGGCCAAGACTCGCTGCGGCGATTGGGCGCTCGGGAAAATCCTCGAACAACTGCTCCACCGGCGCTCCGAGGTCGTCCTGGATGGTGCGCAGGGCGATGGCGTGGTCGAAGGCGGGAAGATCGTCTTGCAGTCGCGTCAGTTCGTCCAGCCAGTCACGCCGGATCAGATCCGGACGTGTTGAGAGGGCTTGCCCAACTTTGATGAAGCAAGGCCCGAGGTTCGTCAGGGTTTTCAGGAGTGTGCGAGCCAGCTGACGCTGAACGTCGGGATCGTTGCTGCCGCCGCGGATCAGCAGGCTCAGCACCATGCCGAGCAGAGCCCAGCCGATCTGGAGAGCTCTGGGGAGATAGATCCAAGGTCTGAGAAGCAGCCAGCGGGCATCACGGCCCGGTTGATAACGCAGAGGTTCTTGTGTGCTGATGACGTTCCCTGCGCTGCTTGCCATGCCCTGTGGGAAATTTCGCCAAGAATCTAGGCAGCCTTCTGCTGTCGGGTGAGCCCTGCTCAATGATGGAGAGCCCCTCCGATGACGCTGTGCGGACGCCTCTGTTGCCGATGCTGCGGCGTCCTCGTGGCGGCAGGCTGCATCTGCCCGCCCATGGGGGCGGGCCAGGGCTGCCAAGGGCACTGCAGCGTTTGCTGAGATCCCGTCCAGGCACCTGGGACCTTCCTGAATTGCCAGAGATCGGCGGACCTCTCGAGCCTGAGGGGGCCGTGCAGGAGAGTCAGGCCTGGGCCGCGGAGGCCTACGGAGCCACGCATTGCTGGTACGGCGTCAATGGGGCAACCGGGATGCTGCAGGCCGCCCTGCTTGCGATGGTGAAGCCAGGGGAGGCCGTGCTTGTTCCCAGGAATGCGCACCGCAGCCTGATCCAGGCCTGCGCCCTCGGAGGACTCAGGCCCGTCCTTTTCGACCTGCCCTTTCTTGAGGATCGAGGTCATGTCGACGCCTTTGATCTCTCGTGGATCAGCAGGGTCCTGGCCTCCCTCGGCGAGCAGGGGGATCACCCTGTCGCAGCAGTGATGGTTCAACCCACGTATCACGGATACGCAACGGACCCCTCACCGCTCATTCAGGCGTTTCATCAGCACGGCCTTCCTGTGCTGGTTGATGAGGCGCATGGCGCTCATTTTCTGCCTCGGGTCGATCCGGGGCTGCCTCGTTCTGCACTGCATGCGGGAGCTGATCTTGTCGTGCATTCGCTGCATAAGTCGTCGACCGGTCTTGGCCAGACAGCCGTTCTATGGCTTCAGGGTGAGCGCGTTGATGCTGCGGCCGTACAGCGGACATTGGGCTGGTTGCAGACCACCAGCCCCAGTGCCCTGTTGCTGGCGTCCTGTGAGGCGTCCCTCGCCGATTGGCAGTCACGTTCAGGTCGCCGAACCCTGAGTCGCAGGCTCCATTGGGCACGTGCGCTTGGCGACACGCTGCGAGCACGCCAGTTACCCCTGCTTGCGACGACGGACCCCCTCCGCCTGGTCCTTCATACAGCCGCGATTGGTGTCAATGGTCTTGATGCGGACGAATGGTTGATGGATCGAGGTCTGGTGGCTGAACTCCCGGAGCCCGGTTGTCTGACGTTCTGCCTCGGCTTTGCGCCCCGATCGCGTTTGGCGGGATTGATGGAGCGGCGCTGGCATCAGTTGCGGGAGTCTGCAGGACTCCGCGACCCCCTGCCTCTGTTTGAGCCGGCCCCCCTGCCTCTGTTGTCCACCACAGTCATGCCGGTTGCTGAAGCCTGGGCCTCCTCAAGCCGCGATGTGTCCTGGACGGACGCGATTGGTGCTGTCTCTGCACAGCTGGTCTGCCCCTACCCACCGGGGATTCCCCTTTTGATTCCTGGTGAACGGTTGGATTCCGAGCGAGCACACTGGCTTGAGCGTCAATGTCGTCTCTGGCCTGGTCAGATCAGCAGTAGGGTGAAGATTGTGGCCTGAAGGTCAGGCGATGCAGACCGTCTCCAGGCAGCGCGTGATCAGTGGTCTGGCGGCTGGCCTGTTCGGACTGGTTGTCGTGGGTCTGGGGGGCTGGTGGTTCACTGTGGCCCTGGGAGTGATCGTGCATCTCGGCCTGCTCGAGTTTTTTCGGATGGCCCAGTGCACGGGGATTCGGCCCGCGACAAAAACCACCCTTGTGGCCTGCCAGTTGTTGCTGATCAGTACGCAGTGGGATCTCACAGGTGGCTTGCCTTCCCATCTGGCTTCCGCCGTGTTGCCTCTATCCGGAGCTGCCATCTGTGGTTGGTTGCTCCTGCAGCCGATCACCGGCTCCATCGCAGACATCGCATCCTCAATCTTCGGGTTGTTCTATCTGGGATATCTGCCCAGTCACTGGCTGCGTTTGCGTCAGCTCAGCAGCCCTGAACTTCTGAATTCGGGCTCCGAGGGGCTGTCGGCCGGTCTTGTCATCACGCTCATGGCCTGTCTGATGATTGTCGCCAGCGACATCGGTTCCTATCTGATCGGCCGTCGCTTCGGTCGTCTTCCCCTGTCTCCCATTTCCCCGGGGAAGACCATCGAGGGTGCCATCGGCGGTCTGCTGGCCGGCGTCCTTGTTGGTGTGGTGTTCGCTGCCTGGATGCAGTGGCCACTGGCCTGGTGCACCGGTGGACTGCTGGGCGCGCTCGTCGCACTCTTCGCCCTGGTCGGCGATCTGACCGAGTCGATGATGAAGCGCGATGCGGGACTGAAGGATTCCGGTGATGCGCTTCCAGGCCATGGCGGCATCCTTGATCGCATCGACAGCTATCTCTTCACACCGGCCGTTGTGTACTACGCCGTGACCCTGCTTCTCCCCCAGTTGTACCGGTGATGGATCGCCCCTGCGTCAGGGGGTGACAGCCGCTTGACCGACGAGATGCAATTGCCCTGCCTTGAGATGGGCCTCCAGGATGCGGATGTTGGGATCCATAGGTAGCAGGACGCAACTGTCGTCGTTGAATCGGGTGATGCGCAGGGTGCCCTCGGCGGCATCAAGGCGGAATTCCTTTCGCACCACCTCCCCCTGGCCGACAAGGGGCGACGTCAGCACCAGCGTGTCGTTGGCAATTTCGAGGTTGCCGAGGGTGGAGAGACCCATCAGTTGTTCCGCCAACCAATCACCAAGCCAGCGCCAGCGCTGCGTGAGCAGCGCCCGGTTGAGGTCGCTGCCTCGCATCACGACGCTTCCGCTGATGTCGAAACTGTTCTGGAGTTGAAGCATCTGCCCTGGCTGGCTGGGTTTGATGTTCAGATCCAGAGGTCCGCTGCGCAGCTCTGCCCGCTGAATTGGCAACCCCTGGAAGGTCACGAACCTTCCATCGAGGCTGACGCCCTTGAGATGACCACGGAGCAACTGCAGGGCTGACCCGTTCAGGCCAAGATTCAGATCGCCGACTTCATCGCATTGGCTGCGGATCCAGAGACTGAGGCCGTTCGCCAGCAGTTGAAGCAGAGGACCGGATTTGGATGGGGTGTCGGTCATGCCATTGCGTCCATCGATCGCCACGTCTCAGCCACGCGTTCAGGTTGATCGAGATGGGGAAGATGTCCACAGTTGGAAACCTCTTCCAGTCGCTCGCCCAGCAGTGTCAGCGCCGCGCGTTTCTGCGGCGGCCTGAGAATTCGGTCCTGCTGTCCCCACAACACGCGTAAGGGCTGATCAGGAAGGGGGTGTCCACAGCCCGCGAATCCACCGCTGCGGGCGAAGGCGGCGAGGGTGCGACCCCAACCCGGCACCCGCAGATGCAGTGATGCGATCTGTTCCTCAGGGTCCCCAACACTGGTGGCTGGCTCAGCGAAGGCCTGACGGCACAAGCCGCGACGGACCCCCGGGCGACTCAGAAACCACACGCCAAGGCGATCGAGAATCGGTGGGAGCGGCATGGGCCTGCCATCCAGCCCTGCAGGCGCCAGAAGCAGCAGACGATTGATGCGGTCGGGGTGCTGTCGGGCAAGTTCCATCGCAACGGCACCACCCATGGAGGCACCGATCACCCCGATCGGTCGGTCCTGGGGGAGCACGGCAAGCAACTGACTGAGATGCTTGAGCACTGCATCAGGACCAACGTTCGCGTCCTCATGACGGGGACAGAATCCGAATCCATAGAGATCCGGGATCACGAGACTGAACCGATCCTTGAGGAGCGGGGCAAGGCGTCGAAACTCAAGGTGGCAGCTGTCAAAACCGTGCAGCATCAACACCAGGGGCCCCTGACCCTGGCGGATCACGGGGTAGCGGTCCGGTACGGGTGCATCGAGGGCCTGCCAAGTCAGCCCCGCCACCAGATCACGTGCTTGGGGGTCCAGCAGCTCGTTGGCTGCCTGTTCAAGCAGATGGCTTGTGCTCAAGCGAGGGTCTCCCGATGTTGGCTGTCCTGTTCCGTCCATCCGCTTTCTGTGCTCACCAGGGCTTCGAGGAGATCTTGATCTGACACCTGGAACGGCAGGTGGTGGAGATCAGATCCCGGTTGGCAGGCGAATGCACAGACATGCTGGAGTTCGTGAAGTCCGGCACGGCCAAGACCCAGGTCTTGCAGTGTCACGGGAACACCGAGCTGCTTCAGAAGTGGAAGGAGCTGCTTGCGAGCCTGGGCCGCCAGCTGCTGACCGCCCAGGCGTTCTTCCAGGCGAAGTTGCACCAGAATTCCGAATCCCACTTTCTCTCCATGCAATGCGTCGTGGCTTGCAGGGAGCTGGGTCAGCCCGTTGTGAACGGCATGGGCTGCCACCGTTCTGCACTGAGCGCCCCCGAGGCCACCAATGACACCAGCCGTCAGTCCGCAGGCTTCGACAACACGACACCAGGCAGCACTGTTTTCGTTCGCCAGTGCTTCGACTGAATCGAGCATCAGTTGGTCCCTCAGAACCCTGGCCATCTGGACCGCCTGCTGAATCAGGCCATCGTCCGAGCTGCCACTGCTGACGGAGGCCTCATACCACTTGGCGAGAGCATCAGCGATTCCACTCGCCAGGGTTCGCTTCGGGGCCTGACGCAGGAAGCCGTGATCGAAGATGAGGAGATCAGGGCACTGCCCGAGACCCACATCCTGGATGAAGGCACCCTCAGGTGTGTAGAGATTGGACAGAGCTGTCCATCCGGCACAGGTGGAGGCGCTCAGCGGAACGGTGATGCAGGGCAGACCGAGACGATCAGCAAGCAGTTTTCCCGCATCCAGAACCTTCCCCCCCCCAGCAGCGATGACAGCATCACAGTTGTTGGAAACGATCTGGTGCGCGAGCGGTTGCAGGTCGTCCTCGCAGCAGTCGTGAACGAGGGTTAACGCAGACACCTCAAGGCCAATGGACGCGAGGTCTTGGCTCAGTTCAGTGCGAAGGGAATGGGTCGCTGGACTGCGTCCGATCAAGGCTGGCCTTTGACAGAGAGCCGCGACCGGCTGCAGTGCCTCCCGCCATGCATGCTCTCCACGGATGACCCGGGCAGGAGCGATGGCATGGCGGGCGACAGCAGTCTGGAACTCCTGCCTGAGAGGGTCAGATGCCGGCACTGGCGAGTTCAGGCGTCGCGGTTGCTGATGTTGTCTGGTGTCGGACCACAACCTTCTTGTCTGCATCGACATCCACTTCGACGCAATCACCATCCTTGATACGACCGGAGAGAACCTCCTCGGCAAGGCTGTCCTCCAGCAACCGCATCACGGCTCGACGGAGTGGACGGGCTCCATAGGCAGGGTTGAAACCCTCTTCGACGAGTCGTTCCTTGAAAGCATCGGACACTGTGAGTGTGATTCCTTTCTCTCCGATGCGGGAGAACACCTCCCGCAGCATGATGTCAGCGATCTGTTTGACCTCTTCACGGTTCAGCTGACGGAAGACGATGATCTCGTCGAGGCGGTTCAGAAATTCAGGGCGGAAATACTGCTTGAGTTCTTCATTGACGAGGGATCGAATTCGGTTGTATTGATTTTCTTCGGCGTTTTCACCGGAGAATTCAAAACCGAGGCCACCACCACCCTTCTCGATCACCTTCGAACCGATGTTCGAGGTCATGATGATCAGTGTGTTCTTGAAATCAACGGTGCGGCCCTTGGAATCGGTGAGGCGCCCGTCTTCCAGCAATTGCAGAAGCAGATTGAACACGTCAGGGTGAGCCTTTTCGATTTCATCAAAAAGAACCACGGTGTAAGGCCTGCGTCGCACCGCCTCAGTCAGTTGCCCTCCTTCATTGAATCCCACATAGCCAGGAGGAGAACCGATCAGTTTACTGACGGTATGCCTCTCCATGAATTCAGACATGTCGAGGCGGATCATGGCCTCCTCACTGCCGAAGAAATAGGTGGCGAGAGCTTTGGTCAGCTCGGTTTTGCCGACACCGGTGGGGCCTGAAAAGATGAAACTTGCAATTGGACGGTTGGGGTTCTTGAGACCCACGCGTGCCCGTCGAATCGCTTTCGACACAGCCTTGACGGCCTCGTCCTGACCGATCAGACGTTGATGGAGGGTCTCCTCCATGTTCAACAGTTTCACGGACTCACTCTCCGTCAGTTTCTGCACGGGAACACCTGTCCAGGATGCGACGATCTGGGCAATGTCTTCCTCGTCCACCACGGGTGTGGTGGTCGCTGAGGTTGTGTCGGATGCCGCCAGCTGAACGGTTGCTGAAGGTTCAGTCGTCGCAGTGCTGGATTCAAGGTCAGGTGAACTCTGCTCAGCGTCGGCACCATCGCGGTTGGACTGCAGCAGAGATCTGATCTGGTCGCGCAGTTCGACTTCCTTGTCACGCAGTTCACCGGCTTTGGTGAAGTCCTGCTCGCGCACGGCTTCCTCCTTCTGCTTCTGAACCTGGCGAAGTTCCTTGTCAACCTCCTTCGCCGCAGGGGGGAGTTTGGAATTCAGCAGGCGAACGCGGCTCCCCGCTTCATCAATCAGATCGATGGCCTTGTCGGGCAGAAAGCGATCCGAGATGTATCGGTCACCCAGCGTCGCTGCAGCTTCCAGCGCTTCATCGGTGATTTTGAGGCGGTGGTGTTGCTCGTATCGCTCCCTGAGACCGCGGAGAATTTCGATGGTGTCGGGAATGGAGGGCTCACCCACGTTCACTGGCTGGAACCGCCGTTCCAGAGCTGCGTCTCGCTCGATGTGCTTGCGGTACTCATCCAGGGTGGTGGCACCGATGCATTGCAGCTCGCCACGTGCCAGGGCCGGTTTGAGGATGTTGGCAGCATCAATGGCTCCCTCGGCAGCTCCGGCACCGATCAGGGTGTGCACTTCGTCAATGACGAGGATCACGTTCCCGGCTGCCTTGATCTCCTCCATGATTTTCTTGAG
>JBGKDM010000017.1:0-3293 GCA_042954165.1 Synechococcus sp. | reverse complement strand
GACACTGCAGCTGCCTCCAAGACACCTGTGTCCGATTCCTCTGCGTCCTGACTGTCCCTGTCATGAGTGAAACTCCCCAGTCGTCATCGGCGAAAGCATCCAAGGACACCGAACTCCCGACTCCGCCTGAGCGTGGCGCCGTCAGTCAGTGGCTGAACCAACAGGGGTTTGATCACGACGTTCTTCCTGCTGATCACCTCGGCGTTGAAACCATCGGCGTCGAGCCGCTGTTTCTGCCTGTGATCGCTGCGGCCCTGAAAGGACACGGTTTTGACTACCTCCAGTGTCAGGGTGGGTATGACGAGGGGCCGGGGGCGCATCTGGTCTGCTTCTATCACCTTGTGGCCATGGGTGAACTCGCCGAAGGCAGGGTGGAGTCGATCCGGGAAGTGCGGATCAAGGTGTTCCTGTCGCGCGATGGCGAACCGACTCTCCCAAGCCTTTACGGCCTCTTCCGTGGTGCCGATTGGCAGGAGCGTGAAACCTTCGACATGTTCGGAATTCGCTTCGACGGTCACCCCCATCCCAAGCGACTGCTGATGCCCGAGGACTGGAAAGGCTGGCCGCTCCGCAAGGATTATGTCCAACCTGATTTCTATGAAATGCAGGATGCTTACTGATCGACACCCCTAGCGACGGTCAGTCCCTGGCTGGGTGTCGGTCCATCTTGTGTTTGCGATAGAAGCGCATCACTGCGATCGCCAGGCTGCGGGGATCGTGGCGGAGTGTCGCAGTGGGTCGACTCCCCTGCAGGGGTGCTTCCATCACGTCGTATCCCTCATTCAGAAGGTCCCGGCGTTTGCAGATCACCGGTTCTGACCCTTGGCTCCTGTAGTGGGCGATCAGGGGTGAATCCGGCAATTCCTCCTGGGCCAGGACCGCCGTGAACAGGCGTTTGCTCACACCCAGACTCGCCAGCTGTGCTTCGATCGCACGAAGATGGCCGCTCACGTCGAGCCCATCGGTTTCGCCGGGCTGCGTCATCAGGTTGCAGATGTAAAGACGCGGTGCCTTGCTGCGTTGGATGGCCGTCACCAGTTCCGGCACCAGCAGATTGGGGAGCAAAGAGGTGTAAAGACTCCCCGGGCCCAGGAGGATGAGATCGGCGTGGGCGATGGCTTCAAGGGCTCTTGGCAGTGCAGGAGGTTGCTCGGGCAGGCAGCCGAGTCGCACGATCGGGCTCGGTGCATGGCCGATGGTGGATTCCCCCTCGATGCGCTGACCGTTCTCGAGTTCGGCCCAGAGCCGCACGTCGGCTGTTGTGGCCGGGACCACCTGACCCTGCACCGCCAGCACACGGCTTGATGCGGTGATGGCGGTCTCGAGGTTGCCGGTGATGGCCGTCAGTGCCGAGAGGAAGAGGTTCCCGAAACTGTGGCCCTCCAGCCCCCGTCCCGAGGAAAAGCGGTACTGGAACAGGCGCGTCAGCAGAGGTTCTTCGGTTGACAGCGCTGCAAGGCAGTTGCGGATATCCCCCGGAGGCTGCACGCCCAGCTCCCGACGAAGCACACCGCTGCTGCCACCGTCATCGGCGACTGTGACGATCGCTGTGATGTTGGAGCTGTAGCGCTTCAGTCCGCTCAGCAGGGTGGAGAGTCCGGTGCCCCCTCCGATCGCCACGATGTTCGGGCCACGGTTGAGGCGACTCTTCGCCCGCAGCGCGTCAACGAGCACCGTGTCTTTTTCCGGCGCCAGTGCCTGTTGGATCGAGCCGAAACTTCTGCTCTGGCCCCAGAGCAGAAGGGCGATTCCAATCAACAGCACCAACGGACCGGTCACTCCGCGCGGCAGCACACGGGTGATCCAACCCAGGGATTCCTGGATGGCCCATAACGTCCAGTAAATCGGCTGGAGGTCTGCCCAGACGGCGGTGCCGAGCAATGCCAGCACCAGGCCGAATCCCGATGTGAGCAGCCAGCGCTTCACCACCAGCCCCGGCTGAAGCCAGCGCATGGCCCGGCGGGAGCGGTCCATCAGATCGCGCTGACGCTCCGCCTGCAGAGCGCGCAGATTCTGACGCCGCCCCTGGCGCCGCCTGGTTGGCCTCGATGGCGGTGTTGACGGGCTCAACGGCTGGTCAGCCTCCGCAGGTTGGGCTGAACTGTACGGAAGTTGCCGCGATCCAACACCCCATCCTGAAGAACCGTGCAGGATGGGGTCAGATTCATCCCTCACCTGTCGCGTGCACAGCCCGATGGCGATGTCCACCAGCGCCGCGCGATCGCCTGTTGTGGAATTGCGGGATCTCACCATGCAGTGGGGGACCCGGCCTGTTCTGGATCGTGTGAACCTGACGATGCAAGCCGGTCAGCAGCTTGCTGTGGTCGGTCCCTCCGGAGCAGGGAAATCGACGATTCTGCGGTTGTTGGCGGGCCTGCAGATGCCGACATCAGGGGAATTGCACCTCTTCGGCGAACCCCAGCGCTACCTTCGCCTTGATCAGCGGCATCCTCAGGATGTGCGCCTTGTCTTCCAGAATCCGGCGCTTCTGGCATCACTCACGGTTGAGGAAAATGTCGGGTTCCTGCTGACGCGTCTGGGCCGTTGCAAGCCACGCCAGATCCGGGAACGGGTGGCGGCCTGTCTCGAGGCCGTTGGTTTGAATGACATCGCCCATCTGTATCCCGGTCAGCTGAGCGGAGGGATGCAGAAGCGCGTCAGCTTTGCGCGTGCGCTCATCGATGATCCCGATCGCGATGCCGGAGCGATGCCCCTGATGCTGTACGACGAGCCCACGGCCGGTCTGGACCCCGTCGCCTGCACACGGATCGAGGATCTGATCGTCAAAACCACCTCCGTTGCCCAGGGATGTTCGGTGGTTGTCAGCCATGTGCACAGCACGATCGAGCGGACGGCCGACAGGGTGGTGTTGCTCTACGGCGGTCAGTTCCGCTGGGATGGATCGATCGAGGACTATCGACGCACCGACAATCCTTATGTCGTTCAGTTCAGGACCGGTAATCTGCACGGACCGATGCAACCCACTGATCAGTAACTGCCATGCGCCGCAGCGTCAGGGAAGCCATCGTCGGATTTTCGATCGCCGGTGCGGTGGTTGGTCTTGCAGGCACGATGCTCTGGCTGCGCGGTGTCAGCCTCGGATCGAACACCTGGACGGTCACGGCGGAGTTCCCTGAGGCCGGCGGTCTGGCGGAGCGCTCACCGGTGACCTATCGCGGCATCGTGGTGGGCGTTGTTCAGAGCGTCGCCGTCACGCCCGCCTCCGTCCGTGTGGTTCTGGAGATCAATCAGGATGACCTCCGCCTGCCGATGCCGGTCACGGCCTCCGTGGG
>JBGKDM010000016.1:0-7949 GCA_042954165.1 Synechococcus sp. | reverse complement strand
GAGTGGCTGCCGCGCCTGGCGGGAGCCCACGGCAGCAGTCCGCTCGTCTGAAGATCTCCGTAGAGTTCAATCAGCGCGGGATTGGGTCATGGTCACGGCAAATCTGAACAGCACGGAGCCTTCCACCGCAACGCCTCGGCTGTCCCTCCAATGCGAACCGATCGCCGCTGACACCACCACGATCCGTTCCCTCGACTGGGACCGCAGCCGCTTCGACATTGAATTCGGCCTCCGCAACGGCACCACTTACAACAGCTTTCTGGTGCGGGGTGAGCGCACGGCCCTGATCGACACCAGCCATGCGAAATTCCGCGACACCTGGATCCCCCTGCTGACGGGTGAAATCGACCCCGGAACGATCGACCAGCTGATCGTGAGTCACACCGAGCCTGACCATTCCGGCCTGATCGGTGATCTGCTCGAGCTGAATCCTGACCTGGAAATCGTTGCCTCGAAGGTGGCGATTCAGTTCCTGCAGAACCAGGTGCACCGACCGTTCAGATCCAGGGCGGTGAAAAGCGGCGATGCGTTGGATCTGGGCGTCAACCCCGCCAGCGGTGTGCACCACCGCTTCGAGTTTCTCAGTGCGCCCAACCTGCACTGGCCCGACACGATCTTTTCCTTCGACCACGGCACCGGCATCCTCTACACCTGTGATGCCTTTGGCCTGCACTACTGCTCGGACGCTGTTTATGACAGCGATCCAGGGGCGATCGCGCCCGACTTCCGCTTCTACTACGACTGCCTCATGGGGCCAAACGCCCGCAGCGTGCTCCAGGCCCTGAAACGGATGGACAGCTTGCCGGACATCAACACGGTGGCCGTGGGACACGGCCCCCTGCTGCGTGAGCATGTCGATCACTGGATCAGCGATTACCGCGACTGGAGCGGCCAGCGAAGCAAGGGTGAGAGCTATGCCGCCGTCTGTTACCTCAGTCAGTACGGCTTCGCCGATCGGATCAGCCAGGCCATCGCCCACGGCATCGGCAAGGCCGAGGCCCAGGTGCAGCTTGTTGATCTGAGGGCCACCGACGCCCAGGAACTGACGGCATTGATCGGTGAAGCCAAGGCGGTGGTGGTACCCACATGGCCAGCCGCACCCGACAGCGAGCTGCAGAGTTCGATCGGCACCCTGCTGGCCGCCCTGCACAGCAAACAGTGGGTTGGGGTCTATGACGCCTTCGGCGGCGACGATGAGCCGATCGATTCAGTTGCAGGCCAGCTGCGCAGCCAGGGGCAGAAGGAGGCCTTTGCCCCTCTGCGCATCCGGCAGCTGCCGTCAGGCGCCGACTATCAGCGCTGCGAGGAGTCGGGGACTGACCTCGGCCAGCTGCTGACGCGCGAGAAAACGATCGCAGCCATGAAGAGCCTGGATGGCGACCTTGACAAAGCCCTCGGCCGTCTCAGCGGAGGGCTTTACGTCGTCACGGCGAGTCAGGGGGAAGGCGAAACCCTTCGACGCAGCGCCATGGTGGCCAGCTGGGTGAGCCAGGCCAGCTTCAGTCCGCCAGGGCTCACCGTGGCCGTGGCCAAGGACCGTGCCATTGAGGCCCTGATGCAGGTGGGGGATCGGTTTGTGCTGAATGTGCTGCGGGAGGACAACCACCAACCCCTCCTGCGCCATTTCCTCAAGCGCTTCCGACCAGGGGCCGATCGTTTTGAGGGGATCAGCATCCTTGAGAATGTCGCCGATGGTGGTCCCGTACTGAGTGATGCACTGGCCTATCTGGGCTGCCGCGTGGAGCAACGCATGGAGGGACCTGATCACTGGATCATCTACGCCGTCGTGGAACAGGGCAACGTGGCCGACACTGAAGCGACGACCGCTGTTCATCACCGCAAGGTTGGGAACCACTACTGATGTCAGACGTCTCAGGCACCGCCGTCCTCACGCGCAACGCTGGTCATGCGCGCCAGGTCATCAAGCTCCCGGTCAGCGACGGGCTGATCAGCCTGAGGGGCCTCAGTCCTCAACGACTGCGATTTGAACTGGAATACGCCCTGGAACGGGGCAGCACTGCCAACAGCTTCCTCTTCGAGGCAGGCGTCACCGAAGGCGGCGCCATCAGTCCCGCCGTGCTCGTTCACCCGCCTGGCGGGGCCTATGCGGAGGTCTTCCTGCCGGCCCTGGCGGAGGCCCTTCCCAACAGCTGCGACAGCCTGTCTGTGGTCGTGGGCCACGTCAACCCGAACCGGGTGGCCCTGCTCCGCAGTCTTGCGGAGACCTATCCAAACCTCACCCTGATCTGCTCCAACCCTGGAGCCAAGCTGCTTGAGGAGCTCTGGCAGCAGCGCAAGCCCCTCCCTCCCGGAGAGGTCGACAACCGGCCCCCCCTGCCGTCACTGCCGACGCTGCAGGTCATCCGTCATGAGGAGACCCTCGCGTTGAGCCACGGGCACACCCTGCATCTCCTTCCCGCGCCCACACCTCGATGGCCTGGCGGTCTGCTCGCCTTTGAAGAAGGCGAGGGTTTGCTGATGAGCGACAAGCTGTTCTCAGCTCACCTCTGCACGGCTGCCTGGGCCGAAACCGGACGCAGCGCGACCGAGGAGGAACGGCGCCACTTCTACGACTCCCTGATGGCATCGATGGCCAGCCAGGTGGATGCCGTGGTGGAACGCCTCGAAGAACTCGACATCCGCACGATCGCACCCGGGCACGGCCCTGCCATCGAAGCCAGCTGGCGCAGCCTGCTGAACGACTACCGTCGCTGGGGAGAGGGGCAGCAGAACGCGAGCCTCACGGTTGCCTTGCTGTTTGCCAGCGCCTACGGCAACACCGCAGCCATCGCTGATGCCCTGGCTCGCGGCGTCAGTCGCACCGGTGTGCGGGTGACCAGCCTCAACTGCGAATTCACCCCAGCGGATGAGCTCGTGGCAACCATCCGAAGCGCTGATGCCATTCTCATCGGCTCACCGACCCTGGGAGGACACGCCCCCACCCCGATCGTGTCGGCCCTGGGGACCGTCCTCGCAGAAGGCGACCGCAGCAAACCCGTGGGTGTGTTCGGCAGCTTCGGATGGAGCGGAGAAGCCCTGGATCTCCTGGAAAACAAACTGCGCGACGGGGGCTTCAGCTTCGGTTTTGAACCGATCCGGATCAAATTCAGCCCTGACGCCTCCACCGTGCGCACGTTGGAGGAAACGGGCACCCGCTTCGGGCGTGACCTTCAGAAGGAGCAGCGCAAGCAGCAGCGCCGCAGCGCGGGAGGCCTGAGCGAAAGCCGCAGCGACCCGGCGGTTCTGGCCCTTGGCCGCGTGGTGGGCTCCCTCTGCGTCCTCACAGCCCGCAAAGGTCAAGGGGAGTCGGTTCAGACCGGCGCGATGGTGGCCAGCTGGGTGAGCCAGGCCAGCTTCACGCCCCCTGGCCTCACCGTGGCGGTGGCGAAAGATCGCGCCGTGGAGGCCCTCCTGCACAAAGGCGACCGTTTCGCGCTGAATGTGTTGGCGGAGGGGAGGGAAACCGGGCCGATGAAGCAGTTCCTGCAACCATTCGCGCCCGGAGCCGATCGCTTCGCGGGTCTGGAACTCGAGAGCAGCCCCCACGATCAACCACTCCTCCCGGAGGCGCTGGCCTGGCTCGACGGCGAGGTGAAGCAGCGGATGGAATGCGGCGACCACTGGCTGATCTATGCAGAAGTGAGCCAGGGGGGCCTGATGGATGGGGAGGGCACCACCGCCGTGCACCAGCGCCGCAGCGGCGCCAACTACTAAGCCAACGAAGGGGGCTCGGCTCCCTTCGGCTCTTTAACTCATACTCGTTACGACTTTGAGTTAAGCTGGGGCCATCAACCCGGGGTTCCCATGGATCTCTCCAAGCCCTCCACCCACGCCAACCTCGAAGCCGCCTTTGGTGGCGAGAGCATGGCCAACCGCAAATATCTCTTCTTCGCGCACGTCGCCAAACAACTCGGCCACAGCAACCTCGCCAAACTCTTCCGCGACACGGCTGCTCAGGAAACCGAGCACGCGTTCGCCCACTTCCGCCTGCTCCACCCCGAACTGGTGGTGAACGATCCCACCAGCCTCAGCGAAGCCGACAAACAGGCCGTACTCAGTCGCTGCCTGGAACTGGCCATTGAAGGCGAAACCTACGAATTCACCACCATGTACCCGGAATTCGCGGCCCAGGCCCGCAGCGATCGCGACGGAGGTGCCGAAGCGGAATTCAACGAGCAGATCGATGAATCCAAGGAGCACGCCGGCATCTTCCGCACAGCCGCCAAAAACTTCGGCCTGCTCGCTCCGATTGAGCAGCACCATGCCGAGCGCTACGGCGTGGCCCTCGAAGCCCTGCACGGCAAAGGCATCGCCGGAGAAACGGCAGAGCCCGTTGCCGGCAAGTGGATCTGCAAGCTTTGCTCGATGATCTACGACCCCGCCGAAGGCGACCCCGACTCGGGCATTGCCCCTGGCACCCCCTTTGCGTCAATCCCCGACGACTGGAGCTGCCCGATCTGCGGCGCCCGCAAGGCCAGCTTTGTGCCCTACCGGGAAGCGGAACTGACGGCTGCCTGAGTCTCGGTTCCACCCGCAACGATCAACAGCAGCAGCGCCGGCTGCTGCACCACGCAACGCTCCATGGTGAACAGACCAGCCATGACCACCACAGACAGAACAGACCTCCTGGTGATCACCGCCAGCAACGGCGAAAACCTCAAGCTGGCCGAGCGCTTTGCCACCCAGGCCAGATCCCTTGGCCACAGCTCTGATGTGCTGGATCTCACCACGGTGGAGCTGCCCGTGTTCACTCCGCGCGCCCAGGAGCAGGGAGCACCCGAGGCCATCGCCCCCCTGGAGCATCAACTGCTGAGCGCTCCCCGCTGGGTGATCTGCGCGCCGGAATACAACGGCTCCATCCCGCCCAGCCTCACCAACGCCATCGCCTGGCTCTCGGTGCAGGGGAACGACTTCCGGGCCCTGTTCAACGGCAGACCCGTGGCCATGGCCACATTTTCAGGGGGCGGAGGCATGGAACTGCTGGTGTCGCTGCGCCTCCAACTCACCCACCTGGGCGCTCAGGTGGTGGGGCGCCAACTGCTGAGCAATCACGCCAAACCGCCCAAAGACGACAGCATTCAGGACTTACTGCATCGCCTGCTGCAGATGGAGCCGCTGCAGCGCTGAATCCGACTGCTCCGATCGACCACGTCTCCCCAAGCCATGACCCAGGACGCTCCTGTGAACACGCCAACGCTGCTGATCCGCCCCGCCGGCGAACGCTTTCACAGCCAGCGGCAGTGGCTGGACTCCTGGCACAGCTTTTCCTTTGCCGGCCATCACCATCCCGACTGGATGGGCTTTGGGCCGTTGCGGGTCATCAATGACGACACCATCGCGGCCGGCGAAGGCTTCGGCATGCATCCCCACCGCGACATGGAAATCATCACCGTGATGGTGGAGGGGCAAATCAACCACCGCGACTCCATGGGCAACAGCGGGGTTCTCCATCCTGGTGACGTGCAGCGCATGACCGCCGGCACCGGCATCGTGCACAGCGAAATCAATGGGGGCACCACCCCCTGCCGTCTGCTCCAGATCTGGATCGAACCCGGGCAGAACAACCTGCCCCCGAGCTACGAACAATGCTGCTGCCCGCCAGGACCAGACTGGACGCCCCTGATCGCGCCGAACGACCCAGGGGTGATGGCTATCGCCCGACCGATGCGGCTCTGGCGGGCGCAGCCGAGCGCCACTCAGAGCCTCACGCTGCCCGCGATGGAGCCCCAGAAGGGATGGCTTCAGGTGATCAGTGGATCCTTTGAACTGACCACCGCCGCCGGCGCCAGACACGCGCTGGTGCCCGGTGACGGCCTCGGATTCGAAGATCCGGCAGCGATCAGGCAGCTGACAGCAAGCGACCGAGCCAGTGATGTGCTGCTGTTCGGCCTCCATGAACCCCCACGCCCCCACTGACACCACCCATGGGGCCGCATCCCCTGAGCCCGCGCACTGCGACTTCAGCAGCAGGCTCCCGCCCCGCGCCTTGCCGCAGGGCTTCTTGTGGATTTCAAGACGCGAACCCCTACGACTTTGACGCAATGGATGACACACCACATCTGGTGTCCTGAAATGCGCCCAATGCGCTCTGCACACCTGAATGCAACCCGGTTCGAGGCCCCGCACGTTTCGCTATCGCGGATTTGTGCTGATGGAAGAGCCCAACCAGGGCTGGAGAGTTCAACCGGAGCGAAGCCCGATCGCCGTGCTTCCGTTCCGCACGCCCTCCTGCTCGCTGGAGGACGCCAAAACCATTGTGAATCTGAAACTGGCTGAGGCGGAACCATTCATCCGCAGCGCCTGGATGCCTCAGCCGACCGACAAACCAGAGACCCCTCAGGCCGCCTGAGGAGGAGGGGTCGGTGAATCCTGAACCTGGAAAGGAATCACCAACGTGGCCCAGCGCTCAGGACGGTTGGGGCGCTGACGTCGGGCCTGGCGGACCCCAAAGGGAACCCTCAGCACATTGGTGCCGTCCACATGAAGAGTGTGGCCCCGCTCCAGGGCTGACTCGAGGCAATCGGGCAGCTGCGGCGTGTTGGATTTCATTGTCATGACCCCTGCAATGACGCAGATGCCGAACAGTGTGGAAACACTATTCGTTCTGCAGAGAAAATCGAAAGATCTTTTTTCGATTTCGGTGAAAATTTACCCTGCCGCAGGCAACCCCGCCATGTCCTCCACCGATGGACACGTGCAGACAAGATTGCGATCGCCATAAGCGTTATCAATCCGGGCGACATAGGGCCAGAATTTGTTGTCTTGTTGTCCGGGCAGCGGGAACGCAGCCTGCTGACGGCTGTAGGCACGATCCCAGTGCTCGGCTGTCACCGCTGCCAATGTGTGTGGCGCCCGCTTGAGCGGATTGTCCAAAGGATCCATCGCGCCGGATTCAATGGCCGCCACTTCCGTGCGAATGGCAATCAGTGCATCACAGAAACGATTGAGCTCAGCCAGGCTTTCACTTTCGGTGGGCTCCACCATCACCGTGCCAGCCACAGGCCAGCTCACGGTGGGGGCATGGAAGCCGTAATCCATCAGGCGCTTGGCGATGTCATCCACCTCGATCCCCGCACTGCGCTTCAGGGCCCGCAGATCAAGAATGCATTCGTGAGCCACCAGTCCACCCTCTCCTCTGAACAGCACAGGGAAATGGGCATCCAGCCTGCGGGCCAGGTAGTTGGCGGACAGGAGAGCAATGGCGGTGGCCTTGCGCAGGCCATAGGGACCCATCAGACGCAGATACATCCAGCTGATGGGGAGGATGCCGGCACTCCCCCATGGCGCGGCCGACACGGCACTGATCCCTCGGTCGCCGCCGCAATGGGCGAGGGGGTGACCGGGCAGGAAGGGCAACAGGTGAGCGGCAACACCAATGGGGCCCACACCAGGGCCACCACCGCCATGGGGGATGCAGAAGGTCTTGTGGAGATTGAGATGGCAGACATCGGCACCGAAGGCACCGGGACGGCAGAGCCCCACCTGGGCGTTGAGGTTGGCGCCGTCGAGATACACCTGCCCGCCATGGGCATGCACACAGGCACAGATCTCACGGATTCCGGGTTCGAACACCCCATGGGTTGAGGGGTAGGTCACCATCAAGGCCGCCAGACGATCCGCGTGTTCCTCAGCCCTCGACCGCAGATCAGCGAGATCCACGTTGCCCTGCGCATCACAGGCCACCGGAACCACCCGCATCCCTGCCATCACGGCACTGGCGGGGTTGGTGCCGTGCGCACTGGTGGGGATGAGACAGACATCACGACGCGTGTCGCCACGCGACCGGTGCCAGGCCCGAATCACCAGCAGTCCTGCGTACTCACCCTGGGAACCGGCGTTGGGCTGGAGTGACACCCCGGCAAATCCGGTCAGAGCAGCAAGCCAGCTTTCAAGGTCAGCGACCATGCGCTTCAGACCCGCCAGCTGCGCAGCAGGAGCGAATGGGTGCA
>JBGKDM010000015.1:0-3814 GCA_042954165.1 Synechococcus sp. | reverse complement strand
GGGCTGCGGACATCCACAAGCTGGCCTGCAGCTTTCCGGAAGCTTGCGAAATCCGTCGTCGTCTTGGCGCCCATGCCTGACATAGTGGGCCAGCGCCGTGCCAGTGAGAGCCGGTCTCGATTCATGCTTTCCGGACTCTCCTCCACACCCAATCTGACGGCTGAGCAACTGCTCGAGCGTTTTCGGACCGGTTCCGCCCGCCAGCGTCGTTCCCTGATCGCCACGGTCGAAAAGCGGTCCGATGAACTCGCCGCCCTCGGACCCAAGGCACTCTCAGGCTTTTCCCCAGAGGGCGATGACTGGGCTGCAGGTTGGATCCTGCAGGTGTTTCAGCGGCATCAACCTCAGGTCCTGCCCGCTCTGCTGGGGCGTTCATCCGGCTGGTTCACTACGGCGTCCGCTGTTGGCATCGACTACAGCCCTCTCCAGCGCGATCTGCTCACTGAACAGTTTGAGGACGCTGATCGCTTCACCAGCAAGGTGCTGCGCCAGCTTGCTGGCCCAGAGGCGGAGCGACGGGGCTATGTGTATTTCAGTGAAGTCCCTCCAATGGAAGGTCTGGACCTGATCACGCTGGATCGGCTCTGGACCGCCTATTCGCAAGGTCGCTTCGGCTTCACCACTCAGGCCCGTTTGCTCAAGGGTCTCGATGGTCGCTACGAACGTCTCTGGCCCAGGATCGGTTGGAAGCAGGAGGGTGTCTGGACCCGTTATCCCTCCGCCTTCACCTGGGCGATGGATGCGCCCGAAGGCCACATGCCCTTGATCAATCAGTTGCGGGGTGTCCGATTGATGGATTCATTGCTGAACCACCCATCTCTGGTGTCCAGACGCGATGAATCCAGGTCGTGACCGGGGTTGTGGTCGCCGTTAAGGTCGCGAAAGAGTGTTGCTCTGCTGATGGAGTCGAGCCGGAATCGGTTGGTGCCCCTGAGCAGCACCTTTTGCAACTTTGCCCGTCCTCCCCAGTTCCGGTGGGCTGACTTCATTCTTCCCTCAACGCTTCAGCTCAGCCCTCTGCTGGAGTTGCTTCTTGAACCCGTCGCCTGCCGAGACACCCTGTGCCGTCTGCAGCTTGGACTGCAGGAAGCCCTCGTCAACGCTGTCCGTCATGGCAACGCCGAAGACACATCCAAATGTCTGCGGGTCCGCCGCATCCTCACGCCCAACTGGCTGATCTGGCAGATCCAAGACGAAGGCAATGGCCTGCCCCTCAACATCCGAGGCGGCGATCTCCCCGCTTGCCCGGACGTGGAGCGGGGGCGAGGACTGTTCCTGATTCACCAGTGCTTTGATGACGTGCGCTGGAGTGCCCGCGGCAACCGCCTTCAGGTGGCGTGTCGCAAGCCTGAGCGTTCGGCCTTCAGCCCTTTGACCGATGCGGGCAGCCTGGATCCTTCAGTTCCCGCTTGAGCCAACGCAGGCCCTGCTCGGCCAGCGCACAGGCATCGTTGGTCTCACCTCCGTTGATCAGTTGCACAAGAGCGCCTGTCAGCAGTTCGGCCGCACGCCGGTCTGCGTCCGTCTTGAGCGCATGCCAGTTCCGATCCGTCAGTCGCAGGCAGTCGTGAAGAGCTTGCGCCAGGGAGCCTGAGTCTTCGGGCCACTCCGTTGGGCGTGCAGGCATTGCTGAGAAAGACGAGCAGGATGATTTTCCTATCCTGATGGCACCTCAGCAAGCGTTGTTCGCCATGGGAGCGATCATCCGCAACGGGCGCACCGAGCGTGGCAGAGCACGACGATCGTTGCGGCCAAGACCTTCCCTTGCGTTTCATGGTCTGGCCCGACTGCTTGCTCTGATCACACAGGTTGAGTCGTCAGTCGGGCGGAACAAGGGCAGTCGCTCGCTGCTGACCCGCAGGCTTCATCAACGCAGACGCCTGATGCAACAGGTGTTGGAAGCGAATGAGGGGTTCCAGGCCCTGGCTCCCCAGGCCAAGGGGTGGTGGTTCTGGCAGGGGTTGCGTTGGAGTGGACCGTTTGTGCTGATCGGCTGGTGCCTGGCTCAGATTGCTATGGGCTGAGACGCTCCGCCTGTTCAAGCTCAGCCGGCCTGTCACCGCACCGTCGTCATCGGCTTCGTCGCGGACCAGACACGGGTCATGAAGTGGGATTCACCGGCGATCCCTGTGAACCCAGCCTGAGAGAGTCTCGCCTCAATGTCATCACCGATGTAGTCCCTGTAGTAGGGCTCGTGAAAGGCTTTGGGAAAGTTGCGCATGGCCAGTTCGAACTGCGGTGAGTCCTTCAGTTGGATGGAATCAGCGAGCACCAGCACTCCACCCGGTTCAAGCACGCGGTAGCAATCGTCAATCACGGCCTGGCGTGCCTCGGCGGGCAGTTCATGGAGCAGAAAAACGCAGGTGACGCCCTGGACACTGCCACCGGCGAGGGGCATGTTCTCGCCATTGCCCTGAATGAGCTGTGCCAGGCTGGATCGCCCCTGGTTCAGCCAACGATTGGCCTGACGCAGGTAGGCCTGTGACAGGTCGAGCCCCATCAGGGTCACGTCGGGGAGTGCCGCCCGGATCTGCTGGAGGGTCCGGCCCGTGCCTGTGGCGACATCGAGCACTTTCAGGTTTGCCGCTGGCCGGTCGTCGAAATGCCGCAACCCCCGTTTCAGTGGTGCAATCACTCTCCGGCGCATTGCATCGGCTGCACCGTTGAACAGGATGTCGACCTGAAGGTCGTACAACTCTGCTGAGTGATCACTCAGATAGCCGTCGGTCTGGTGATGGAAATTCTGCAGGTAGTACTCGGGGTAGAGCTCTCCATTCGCTTCATCCGGCAGATCCCGAACATTGCGCTCTCTGCGTCGGTTCCATGTGGATGGCAGATCAAGCCAGAGGCGTGGGTAACGGGTTGCCCAATCGATCCAAGGCAGATCGAACAGCTGGGTGGTGGGATAAAGGCCATCCTGGGCTTCCTGCCAATCCAGATCCTCCAGCTCAGCCATCGCCTGCCGCAGTTGGAGCAGGGTGTCGTTCGGGACGGGTTCGGTTCGTGGAGTGACATCCGGTGCCACAAGCTCCATCACCTTGGTGCTGATTTCCTTGTGAGCCAGTCCAGCGATGCTGCGACTCTGCTGCAGAGTCCTGTAAGCAATCTCCGTGAGTGAGGGCGACGCCATCGCTGCGGCTTTAGTCAAATGTCAGACCATTCCAACGGATTCAGAGCTGAAACGGGGGAATGCTTTCTGTTGTCAGAAGCGTGATTCAGTCGTGGAGTTTCAGCGCAGAAGCAGATCTGGCCAGTGCATTTCTGTAGTGGTTGCTACATAATGAGGTCAGGACGTCAGGGGCTGTCGGCTATGGGGTCAAAAGCTGGAGGGATGGTCAAGGGCAGTGTTCTCGAGCGCTGTCGCCGTGCCGCTGTTGAGTTTCTGGCCTGGTCTGATCACCACGCTCAGGAGGCAACCGCTCGACGCGTGGCGCGTGGTCAGATCGAAACGCACCCTGATCTGAACCCGATGGGCAATGCCTTGGAGCAACAGAAAGCCTGGGCTCGGCGCCATGGCCGCGAGCACCGACTTCAAGTCAGCGCTCTGTCGCAATTGCGATTGGATTGCGGGCTAGCAGAGTCAGGCGACAACCGATGATGTCTCGTCGTTTTCTTGCCATGGATGTCAATCGTTCCTGGAGGTTCGTCCCACAGGGATGTGTGAGAAGCGCAGTGATGCAATGTCTGTGACCATGACATTTCATGGTTCAACGTCCAGCTGATTGTTCAGTCCGATCCCTTTTGGGGGCTGGATGTCTGTGGATCGCGCCTAAACAAGGCTGTGGGGCTGGCGTCTTGCTTCTCTGGTGGGTGG